>CAYQBK010000066.1:0-6607 GCA_964415715.1 uncultured Candidatus Saccharibacteria bacterium | reverse complement strand
CAGACTCATTTTGGGTAGCAATACTTGCCGGTTTGGTGGTTGGGCTGGTAAACTATAGTCTGACACTTTTATTGGAGGCATTTGAAAAAAATCATGAATAACATATTTAACTACATAACGGTCATATCTGCTGCACTTATGATATTGTTTATTCTCATGCAGGTACGAGGCGCTGGACTTGGTGCCGGATTTGGTGGTAGCGCTGAAATTAATACTGTCCGTCGAGGTTCAGACAAGACACTTTTTCAGCTAACAATTGTTACAGCAATTATATTTGTATTATCTATAATATTAGGAATAACAGTAGCCTAAAGTGTGATTTAGGCAATATATATGGTAAAGAAGCTATCCAAAAAGCATATCAAAAGAAAATTTAATACTAAGAAAAATCAACTTAGTCAGCTTGGTCAGTCTGCCAATAAACATATAGACAGGCATGTATTTCGACGGTGGTCTAATTTGCAGATAGCCAAACGGTTTGTGATAGGTTGGTTGTCTTTAGTTATATTGTTAATATCAGGACTTTTTTTGCAAATAACAGTGCTTGGAAAGAGCTACCTTCAAGCTAGCCCTGTAGCTGGTGGATTTTACAGCGAAGGGGTGATCGGTGAGTTCACTAATGCAAACCCAATATTTGCATCAAATCCAGTAGATTCGTCAGTTTCAAAATTAGTATTTTCATCATTGCTTAGTTATGACGATAATGGCAAGCTGGTGGGCGATTTGGCTAGTGGTTGGACGACTGAATCAAACGGCCTAGTCTATGTCGTTAAGCTCAAACCAGGTATAAAATGGCACGATGGCAAAAACTTTACAGCTGATGACGTAGTGTACACATATGAAACTATACAAAACCCAGATGTCAAATCACCACTAGCAACTGGCTGGGCAGGGGTTAAGGTTCAAAAATCTGATGATTTAACTGTCAAATTCACACTACCAAGTCAATATGCACCATTTCCCAATTTGTTAACAAATGGAGTTGTTCCTCAGCATCTATTGGCTAATAAACCTATCAATACACTCAGGGGTGATTTATTCAACACCAAAAAACTAGTCGGTACTGGGCCATTTAAGTTTGAGTCAACTGATGATTTGCAAGATGATCAAAAGGTTATCAAGTTGATTGCTAACAAGGAATATTTTAAATCAGAGCCCAAACTAAAAGGTGTATCCATTATTACATACAATGATCAAGATAAATTGTTAGCCGATTTAAATAATAAAAAGTTAACAGTTGCGTCTGGTGTTAATGAAAAAGACAGCGAAATTAAGCTCGATGATGTATACTCATTTCCTCAAAATAGTGCAACAATGTTATTTTTAAAAAACTCTTCGTCAAATTTGTCTGATACCAAGGTTAGGCAAGCTTTAGTTAAGGCTACTAAAACTAGTGAATTAACTAAACTTATTGGTTATAGTACAATTCCTGTTCGTGAACCAATATTAGAGGGCCAAATTGGCTACAATAAAGACTATTGGCAGTATAGCTACAATAAAACCGAAGCCGAGCAGCTACTTGATCAGGCTGGCTGGTTAAAAGTACCCGGTAGCCAGTATCGCCAAAAAGACGGCAAAGACCTGACACTCAAATTGGTTTCCGAAAATAATGATACATATCCAAACATAGCTACCGAGTTACAAAAACAATGGGCTGAAGTTGGTGTTAAACTTGAACCAATCTTTATATCAGCACAACAAATAACACAAACTCAAATACCAAATCACGAATATGATGTTTTGTTGTATGGTATTAATATTGGTCCAGACCCTGATGTATATGCGTATTGGCATTCTAGTCAGGCAGCTACAAACACAGCTCGTTTAAACCTATCTGAATATAAGTCAACCTTTGCTGATTTAGCGCTCGAATCAGGTCGATCCAGACAAGATCCCAGCCTCAGGGCTGCCAAATATAAGAATTTTCTATCTTCGTGGAAAAATGATGCTCCGGCTGTTGGTTTATATCAACCTAGGTACCTGATGTTGGCTAGTCAGCCTGTATACGGGGTAAATCCCAACCGTTCGCTCAATAATCCACAGGATCGATACAATAATATTGAAAAATGGATGATAAACACCGCTCGTTCCCAAAAATAGTATAGATAATATTTTCGGTTTTTTGAATCAAAAATTGTACAATATATATAAATATGTCAACTAAACTAATAACAGTAGTAGTACCTGTCTATAATGAGACAAAAAATATTATCGAGTTCAATAATAGCTTGAACTTGGCATTGTCAAAGTTGAATCACGGCTATGAAATAATTTATGTTGATGATGGAAGTACGGATGATTCAGCTAAAAAAATTGCTGATTTATGTATGTCAAATATACATCTACTTTGTTTATCAAGAAACTTTGGAAAAGAAATAGCTTTATCAGCAGGCATAGCTAAAGCGAAGGGTGATGCAATCATCACTATCGATGCTGATGGTCAGCATCCGGTTGATATTATCCAGCAGCTTGTCGATAAATGGATTTCAGGGTGTCTGGTTGTAGTTGGCATAAGACAAGACAATTTACATCGCAGCTACAAGAAATACACCTCGAAACTGTTCTATAAGTTATTTAATTTATTTTCAGCTGTTAAGCTTATTCCAAACTCTACTGACTTTAGATTGATTGATAGGCAAGTTGCAAATGAATTTATTAAGTTTAGTGAGCCAAATCGTATCACGAGAGGTCTAATTGATTGGCTTGGTTTTGATAGGCAATTCGTTTACTTTAAGTCAAACTTACGACAAGGTGATAGCGCTAGCTACAGCTTTAATAAATTAATAAAACTTGCATTTGATAGCCTGGTGTCAATGTCGCCATTGCCATTATATATTTTTGGCGTCTTGGGTATCTTTATAACACCATTATCTCTGATAATGGGTATATTTGTCACATTTGAACAGTTGGTACTAAACGACCCACTCGGGCTCAAATTTACCGGTACGGCTATGCTTGGAGTTTTAATAATTTTTTTAGTCGGTTTACTTCTTTTGTCACAGGGGGTAATAGGTATTTATTTATCTCATATTCAAAATCAAGTAGTTGGTCGACCATTGTTTGTGATAAATTATAGAAAATCAGTTGGCTTTGGGTATGAAAAATAAAATAGTAAGTTTATCCAAAGTCAGACCTATCCGGTATATTATTGCTGGTGGCTTTGCTTATGTAGTAGAGATGCTTAGCCTGTGGCTGGCATTTAATATTTTTAGCTTAAATATTTCATTGAGCGTGACTATTGGCTATTGGTCGGGGCTAGTAACAGCTTTTTTTTTGCAAAAATTATTTACTTTTTCAAATAAATCAAAAAATAAAAAAGTTATCACAAAACAAATAGTTTTATATATTATTCTTATTATATTTAACTATTTATTTACTTTAGTATTTGTTCATTTTGCCAGTAGATTTGTTAGTTTGTATATAGCTCGAACTATTTCAATAGCTATCATCATATGCTGGAACTATATTATATATCGTAATTATATTTTTACCTCAAACCTCAAGATTATGAATGCAGGGCACAAAAAACAGAATAAAAAAAGTTCATCTAAAAAAATAAATATTGATAGTATAAAAACAAATATTGGCATAAAAGTACTAACCCTCGTCACTATATATTCCATATTCTGTCTGCTTTTATACATCGGCGCAACTCAGGGCAAAATACTAATGTTTAACTCCGATCAGTTGATTGATATATACTTGTTTAAAGACCTTTCGACCTTTCAACAAGCTGTTTTTCCAGCCACTCATAGTTTTCTTGTAAAATGGCCTATTTTTGCCGTAATTGCATTGGCTGAGAATATAAAAAGTGGGCTTTTGGTCAGCTCAGCTATTTTATATTCAAGCATTTTTGTGTTCGTAGTTATTATTTTTCAAAAAATAATAAAAAACTGGCCAAAAACTTTGCTATTAACATTGGCATTTAGCTCAACATATCTATTAATACCGCTAGAACCGCATATTGGTGCACTTTTGCCAGTTAGCTACACTATGCTAACAACTAGAAATATCGAATATATTTTGTTTATTTTATCGATTATACTGCTCGCTCGCTCGTCAAAAGGTTTTAAAAGTAAGTATTATTATGTTGCTTTTCTATTATCAACCCTGGTTATTGCATCTGATAAGTTATTTCTCCCTTACTATATTGGGGGTGCTGTTTTGTATATTGTTTATGCCTTGCTATTTAGGCGAAATAGCAATATCAAATCGGCACTCTTGTGGTTGATAAACTCAAGTTTGGCAATATTAGCTACCCAGCTAGTGATATGGCTAATCAATATTAATAAAATTACTACCATCGGTGGTATTGCTGGACAGTCGCCATACGCCATTGTTCACGGCACTAAACAGTTAGCCAAGGCAACTTTTTTTGCGGTCTACGATATTACAACTAATTTTGGCGCCAACCCAACACATGTTCCGTTGCGTAGATATATTGATAACCCGAGTTTGCTGGTTACCCATACAACTGTGTTTTATATATTTAATTTAGCTATAATGTTATTTGGTTTCTTTGTCTTAATAAAACTAGTACTAAATCGAAAACATATATCATATTCTGAATTCTGGCGAGATATTGTTATTCGACTTTGTATGATTTGCGTAGTTGCCCTGACTGTATTTATTGTTACTGATCATTATTATCCAGTCGACAGTCGATATTTGGCTATTATATATTTCACGGTGTTTATTGCGACTGCTGTATATGTAAAACATATCAAAATAACAAAAAAATCATTTAATATACTATATGTACTGTTATTGATTGCTGTTGTTGGTTCAGCATATACTAGTTTTCACAATATTAAACCTAGCCAAGCTTTTTATAGCAATTTTGAAGCACAGAATCGACTTGTGGTTAAAGAGCTAGACAATCGAAATATAAAAACTCTGCTTGGAGACTACTGGCAGGTTATTCCCATTCGGCAAATGTCGAATAACAAGTTAAACACCCTGCCCATCACCAATTGCACCGAGTCACAAAAAATATTGTCATCACAGCAGTGGTATCAACAAGTTCCGAACAATAGCCCAATAGCTATATTGATTAATAATCGTCCAGGTGACAATACTGTTTTGGGCTGTACAAAAGCTGATATTTTATCATTTTACGGTCAACCAACTAGCCAAATAAACATTACCAGCTCTACTGATCAACAACTATTAATATATAACAATGGTGTAGTTAAGCTAACATCAAACGGACCAGAAAATTATAAAACAGAAATAAAGAGTCTACTACGAGATTCATTTGGAGAAACAGTTTGTTCCGCCGGCAAGTCATTGCAGATTGTAGCTCATCAAGACGATGATTTACTGTTTATGAATCCAGACATAAATAAAGATATAGCAAACAAAAAATGCGTTCTGACTGTCTATTTAACGGCCGGCAATGCATACCCTTCAGACGACTACTGGAGGGGTAGAGAGCAAGGCTCAAGATCTGCATACCAACTTATGCTAAAAAGTGAGCAAAAATCTTGGGACAACAGCCCGGTTACATATGATAAATTTAAGTTAGCATCATCTACTAATGGTCGAGTAAGATTGATATTTATTCGGTTGCCAGACGGTGGTCGCCAAGGTAAAGGTCATGATTTTAACAATTTTCAAAGTCTGTCTAGGTTATGGAATAATCAAATAAAGACAGTTTCAAGCGTCGATGGATCTAATATATTTTCCGAAAGTGATATTGAATCAATATTATACGAAGTGGCCAATTCATTTAAGCCAGACACTATACGTTTACAACAGTTCAGTAGTATCCCTATGTCTCGGGCGATTGACCATAGTGATCATCAAGCCGGATCATTATTTGCTAGCAGGGCTATTGAAAAATACGATAGTGAATATGTCTTAAAATACTATCATGGTTATGACGAACGCTTACTGCCAGCAAATTTAACAAAGTTTGAAACTGAACAAAAAACAAATGTTTTCCTGGAATATTCTAAACACGATGGCGCAGTCTGTCATACCAACCAAGATTGTGAAAAAGACTATGATTTTTATGGCAATTTTTTACAGCGACAATATAGTGAGACGCAGTATATGAAAGCAAAATTATAAAATCACTTATGTTATTATATCTACAGGGCATACAGTAAAATCAAGATTTTATCATCACAGATTGAGTAAATACAGGATATAATAAATACATATGAATAGGGTGGCGCAGTATCTACAGGAGCATTTGGACGGCGAAGTTATGACTTCGGCTGATGCACGTGAGTTTTTTTCAACTGACAGCAGTATATTTAAGATAACTCCACAAGTTATTGTGTATCCGCGCAGTGAAGCTGATATACGTAAATTGGCCAAATTTTCATGGCAACTAGCCGAACGTGGGCGTAATATTCCCATAACACCCAGGGGTAGTGGCACAGATTTTAACGGTGCGGCTATAGGTAGCGGTATGTTGGTTTCATTTACTGCACATTATAACAAGCTGTTGATACTTGATCCCAACAAAGGTATTGCTACAGTCCAGCCTGGAATAAACTATGGTAACTTTCAACAGATGCTCATGACTCACGGCTACAACATTCCGCCTGCACCGTCATCTATTGATTATTCAACTTTTGGTGGGGCGGTTGCTAAC
>CAYQBK010000065.1:0-3037 GCA_964415715.1 uncultured Candidatus Saccharibacteria bacterium | reverse complement strand
CGAACGATTTGTTTCTTGTTCTATAGTACAACAAAAACATATAACCGTCAATATTATATTTAACTATATTTATTGTAGCACATTGTAGACAACCATGCATACTATATGCATAAATGCTTATGCTATTGCTGTCTAAGTAGTAAGTAGTAAGTTCAGCTCACAATATCTATGAGCTAATGGGGGTCTGGGGGTATGATAATAATTCATGGATAAAAGTGTCATGAATAACAACTACAGCAAAAGTTTGTTACGCTGTCCTATAATATATAGCGTAACCTACCAAAGGTAGTTCTTTTGCTGTAGTTGTTATTATGACTAGCTTTTATACCAAGAACTGTTACTACCCCCAGTGGCTTTGTTACTTTGGCCAGAGCAAAGTAAGGGTATAAAATGAGATTTTCGTAAAAGTGGCAAAAATTTGACAATTACACACAGAGAGAGTACATTAAAAATACAAATAATAAAATAAATATGAAAGGTAAAAAATATAATGTCAGGAAATTTCCCGCAATCGAAGGGGTCGGATAGTGCGAATGAACAAGCTAGAGCTGCTCGGGCTGCCGAACTAGGGCTACCAGAAAGCGCAACTTGGGAGGATATAACTAATCATAACAACGAACAAGCTAGAGCTGCTCGGGCTGCCGAACTAGGGCTACCAGAAAGCGCAACTTGGGCTGATATAAACGAACAAGCTAGAGCTGCTCGGGCTGCCGAAACTGGAGCAGCTATTAGGACACTTGAACAATAACGGCTTAATAGGCAATTCTAGTTGTTGCTAATGCTTAAAAACGGACAGATCCCATTGCCGTAAATTCGTTATTCTTGTAAGTGCAAACTAACCAAGGAGTAACGAATATGACTTGTAAGAGCTGTCCGGATTTTTGGTATTCAGCAGTTATTTTGTCAGGAATTGCGGCAGATACTCAAGACAAATGGAGCAAGTAATAAGATTAGAAAATAATATTCAGATGTCAAGACATTATGTAGGACGCTAATTATTAGACAGTTCACTTTCATATAAACATAGAGCTCAACCTACATTCTCAAATCAAACATCTAAAATCTAGTTTTTATTTGCGTTTTTTGGTGAATCTTTTTTTGGCGGGTTTGGCTTTGGCTAATAGGGCATTGGCTTCGGCAAGGGTTATTTTTTCGGGTTCGACCGATTTTGGTATGCGAGCGTTTAGTTTGCCATTGGTAACATAGGGGCCGTATGGGCCACGCAACACTTTGACGTTGTCTTCAAATATCTTTATTTCCCTGTTAGCTTCAAGCTCTTGTTTTGCTGTGTATAGTTCTCGAGCCTTATCTTCGGTGACTTCAAACGGATCTAGCGGCTTGATAGAAACATATGTTTTGCCAACCTGTATGTATGGTCCGAACCGGCCAATATTGGCTTTTATCTCTTCGCCATCTTTGGTTGTGCCAACAACTCGAGGTAGCTTAAACATTTCTAGGGCATCATCTAGGGTTATAGTGTCGAGTCGGATGCCACCACCTGGAAATGGTGCAAACTGGGGTTTGTCTTCGTCTTCGGTGGCACCTTTTTGGAGCATCAGGCCGTATTTGCCGTAGCGGGCTATGATAGGTTTGCCTGTTTTGGGGTCGTTACCTAGTTCCCTGGCCTGTGAAGTTTCGCTACGACTAGCTTCGGACGCATTGCCAATGAGTGGGTGAAATAGCTTGTAAAAATCGGCAATAGATTTTTGCCAGACAAGTTTGCCGTCGGCTACTTGGTCAAATTTGGCTTCGGCTTCTGCTGTAAAGCCGGTATTTATAATATCGTCGAAATATTTTACCAGAAAATCGGTTGTGACATCGGCTAGGTGGGTTGGCAGTAGTTTGGATTTGTCAGCTCCGTAGTTTTCTTGCTCGACTGTACTAGTGATATTTCCAGCCTTTAGATCAAACACTTTAACATCACGGCTGTCACCCTCGAGATCGGCTTTTTCTATGTAGCCCCTGGTTTGGATAGTGCTGATAGTTGGCGCATAGGTGCTAGGTCGGCCAATACCTAGTTCCTCTAGCGTGCGCACTAGGCTGGCTTCGGTGTATCTGGCAGGTGGTTTGCCAAATGTCTGCCTAGCCGTAATGGTTTCATTTTTTAAAATATCGCCTGATTTGACGGCTGGTAATAGCGCGTCTTCTTTGCCACCGCCATAAACACGTAAAAATCCGTCAAAAACCAATACTTCACCTTTGGCGACGAATTTTTCTGGCCGAGTGCTTATATCTACAACTATCTCAGTTCGCTGTATCTTGGCCGGCGTCATTTGGCTGGCTACCATACGGCGCCATATTAGCTGATATAGTTTTACCTGGCTAGCATCAGCCCCGGCCTCGAAATGGGCCAGGTTTGTTGGGCGGATGGCTTCGTGAGCCTCTTGAGCACTGGCATTTTTGGTTTTGAATTGTCGGACCTGGTGATACTGTTTGCCAAAGTTTTTTTCGATGTATTCACCGGCAGCAGCTATTGCCTGGCCGGCCAGGTTGGTGCTGTCGGTACGCATGTAGGTGATGTGGCCATTTTCGTATAATCGTTGAGCTAGGGTCATAGTTTGTTTGACACTATAGCCCAGTTTGCGGGCGGCTTCTTGCTGTAGTGTGCTGGTTGTAAATGGGGCCGATGGGTTGCGCTCGCTTGGTTTTTGTTTGACATCTGCGACCGTAAACTCGGCAGTTGAGCAGCTATTTAGTATAGCCGTGACTTCTTTTTCGTTATCTGGCCGGCTGTTTAGCTCGGCTTCTATACGATCGTCTTTTTTGGAAAATATACCCTGTATGCGGTAGCTACTAGTGGCAGTAAAATCGCGTATTTCACGTTCTCGTTCGACTATTAGCCTGACAGCTACGCTTTGAACACGGCCGGCACTTAGCCCTGGCTGGACCTTTTTCCATAACACTGGCGATAGTTCGTAGCCGACAAGCCTGTCTAACACTCGCCTAGCCTGCTGAGCATTTACTAGGTCGATGTCTACCTGGCGCGGTGTTTTGATGGCGTCTTTGATGGCGTTTTCGGTGATTTCATGAAAAACTA
>CAYQBK010000064.1:0-10533 GCA_964415715.1 uncultured Candidatus Saccharibacteria bacterium | reverse complement strand
CATGGTAAAGAAAAGTCATAACAAACTAGAGCCAAAATATATTAAAGTTTTTAGCCCAATACTATCTAAGGCTGGCTTGATTGTCGCAGGGATATTTTTTGCTTTTTCACTTTTCCCCTCTATGCTTCCACGAACATATATTATTCAAAGCGTTATTTCTGCAATTTCAATTATTATTGGTTATGGTATTGGAGTATTTGGCTTATGGCTTTTCCAATATCTTCAAATTCCTGCTCCAAAAGGCAATACACGAAAAGCCCTGCTATTTATAGTATTTGCATTTGTTGGTTTATTAGTTGTTTCGTCGTTATGGCAAGCTATTGGTTGGCAAAATAGTGTTAGGAAGATTTTTGGTATAGATGATATAAGTATAACTTACATTGTTTATGCTACAGGCTTAACATTGTTGTTATCTATAATACTTCTTATTTTTGGACGGTTGATTAGAAAAATGTATCAGTTTTTTGCCAATATCGTCAACAAAAAGCTTCCAAAGAGGCTGTCGGTAGTTATTGGTGTACTATTGGTGTTTGTTTTTCTAAACTTTTTGTTTACAGGCGTATTAAAAAATACATTTTTCGCGATAGCAAATCAGCTGTTTTCAACCATGGATATTCAAATAAGCCCGAAATACATACAGCCTAAAACTGCTGTGTTATCTGGGAGTGATTTTTCATATGTCAAATGGAACACTATGGGTAAACAAGGTCGCAAATTTGTTGCTACAGCTCCGACTGCATCTAGTATAGGTGGCGTTACCGGTAGCGATACTAAAGATCCAATCCGGGTATATGTTGGTGTCCAATCTGCTGATTCAATAGATAAACGTGCAGATTTGGTGCTTCAAGAACTCATTCGTACAAAGGCTTTTGATCGCCGTGATCTACTACTCGTTACTACTACTGGATCTGGCTGGGTTGACGAAAAAGCTATTGAGCCATTTGAATATATGAATAACGGAGATACCGCAGTCGCTGGAGTTCAATATTCATATTTACCAAGCTGGATTTCGCTTTTAGCCGATCAATCAAAAGTCAAAGATACTTCGAGCATTGTTTTTAATAAAGTATATAACTATTGGAAAACTTTACCGACAGATAGACGACCAAACTTTTATTTATACGGTTTATCATTGGGATCATTTGGTGTGGGTAATGTGTTAAATTCAGTTGAACTTGTAAACCAGCCCATTAATGGTGCTTTGCTGGCAGGACCTCCATTTGTCAATGAATTACACAAGACCCTAACAGCAAATCGTGATCCTGGTTCACCAGAATGGCAGCCTATTGTTAACAACGGCACAACGGTTCGATTCACGGGCTACGAGAACGCCCTTTATAAGCCTACTGGCCAATGGGGCAATACCAAGATTGTCTATTTGCAACATGCAACAGATCCTATTGTATGGTTTTCCCAAGATTTACTACTATCTAGTCCAGATTGGCTTAAGCAGGGTCAACGAGGGCCTGGCCTAACACCAGATTTTACCTGGGTGCCTATTGTTACTATGTGGCAAATGGCAGCTGATTTGCCCGCAGCTGGTAGCGTTAAAGACGGATTTGGCCATAACTATGCGGCTTCTGAAAATGTTGACTGCTGGGGTGTGCTAACAAACCCAAAAGATTGGTCACCCGAAAAAGCCCAAAGACTAAAAGACTATTTTTCTAAAATCAAATACGAAGGCGCCTAGTAACTACTGAAAATATTGCCATCAAAATTTATTTGGAAAAAAGCTGCATTATTTATTAGATATTATCTCAGTGCTTTGTTAGGCATGTTACGGGATAGCGGTAATGTAAATAGCGATAATACAATCATAAAGAATAATGCTTCTTTTAGTGCATTTAATTGCGAGCTTTTGTACAAGCTGGCAATTTGCTGGGCTTCTGTAGGGCTAGCACCTTCGGATTCAGCTAAATTCGCTACCTGATCTACGGGTACTATCTCGGTCGTTTTTGTATTTGTTTGAATGGTCGTTATTGTTTAAGGTGGCAAAGAACTTTTTGCAACAGAGTTTAAAAATCCAGTCGTTAAGCTGGCAATAAGTACTGAACCTATTAATGCTGTACCTAATGATGAGCCAAAATTTTGCAATGCGCCTTGTAGCCCGCCAACTTCATTAGATTTTTCTTCTGAAACAGTCGACATAGTAACATTACCAACTTGAGAGGCTAACATACCTAAACCGGCACCCAATGCAAACATTGATAGTGCAAATGTCCAACCTGTAAAATTGGCATTAACAGCAGCCAGGAAAAATACAGCACCAAATATAAGCAGTAACTGACCTGATCTGACAATAGCTTTAGGTGATAGCCATCTAACCAAACGAGAACCTGCTATAGAAAATATGATTAACGCCAAAGACAGAGGCAATATTTTAATTCCAGTTTTCATTGAATCTAAACCCTGCACCATTTGTAGATATATTGGGCCAACAAAAAATATAGCACCAGTTATTAAATACTGCGCAGTTAGAACACCCAAACCGGAACGGAGTTGTGGTGATTTGAGCATAGATACGTGAACTAGTGGGTTTTTACGAGCAAATTCAAGATTTTTTTGACGATCGTAAAAAAACCAAAGCAGTATAATACCTGCTAATATCATGTAGGCTACAATAGAAATACCTAATGGAGCGATTTCTCGTCCATATAAAACGGGTTTTGTAATAGGCTCCACCCAGCCCCATGTTTTGCTTTGTAACATCCCAAAGACTAATATTGCCATACCAGATGCTGAAAGTATGGAGCTTGGAATATCAACAGATTCGGTATTTGTTACCGTAGTTTTGTTAAATGTGCGTGATAATATCAAAACTACTAACATAATTACAGTTTCTGCAATAAAAACATATCGCCATGATAAATAGGTAGTGGCAACACCTCCGATTAGTGGCCCTGCAGCAGCTGCGACACCGCTAATACCGCCTATAATCGCGTATGCTGTTATACGGTCTTTGCCTTTATAATGTACTGCAACTAATGCAGCGATTGCTGGTATTACTAGAACTGCGCCTATGCCCTCAATAAAAGACCAACCCAGTATAAGTTGCCATACATTTTGACTAACTCCAGTAATAAGCGATCCAAGTCCATAAATCACCGAACCCACTGCAAATGCCTTGAGTAAGCCAATCTTTCCTGCAATCTTGGCACCGATTAGCATAAGAGCTGCCATAGTGAGCGTGTAGAACGTAATTGCCGCTTGCATCGCATTTACTGAAGTATGCAAATCTGAAACTACGTTTGATATTGAGACGTTCATGACAGTGCTATCAAGCACCATGACAAATTGAGAAACTGACAATATAGCAATTACTGACCACTTTTTCACAACAATCATTATAGTATTCTAAAACTTAATATTCTAGTGTACAGTTTGAGTAAAAAATTAATACAATACTTAAATCAATTTAATGTATTAATGTAAACCAAAACCCAAAAACATAAAATCCACTCACCAGCACGACTCCAATTGGCATCCAATACAAATATTGTTTTTTATCAAGTCCAAATGCATATACTGCTACAGTTGCAAAAAGCACACCTGGAAAGATAGGACAAATTAACGAAAATATACGCATACCGTATTTATTGATCATATCTCTAGTTTTTATCAATTTTTTATTGTTTTGGCCTTGTTCTATTAGATTGGCAATTTTATTTGTGAGTGATCTTCTATTATTCTTTGTGGGTTTCTTTTTTGATGTAAGCTTGTTGGCGATATATATAACAAATATTGCTGACAGAACAGAACCCAATGCATTTCCTAGCCAAACGACGACCGGATTGCTATTAATTACAAAATCTAATGGTATCGATGCCCCTCCTAGGGCAATGCATAAAAATGCAATTATAATGACGTCGACTAATATATACATATTTGTTATATTACACCCTTTAGCTAACTTTGTGATTATGTTGAGTCATGTATAACATATTCGGGTGAGTCTGTGAAATATTTAAATATGCGTCTAATTTTGGGACTCGAAGCAAGCTTCTGCGCGCTAGATTGGTCTTCTAACCACTGTTTGCAGTTATTGGTTCGACTCCAGGTATATTTTCAATATAAATAAGCCTACGAAAAGGTAGACTTATTTATATTGGCAGGGGCGCGTGGAATCGAACCACGATCTTAGGTTTTGGAGACCCATATACTAACCGTTGTACTACGCCCCTATAACCATAGCTATTTTATGATAAAAAGCTAAATAAATAAAGAATATTGCATTTGCTTTATGTGTGTAATTGAATACAATTGTATTGATGATAAATATCCTATTGCCAGGTATAAATATTTTTGGTGCAGAAAAGCTAGTTGGTCAGTTTGAATTTCCACTTGCTTATAATCTAGCAGCTACGTTTTTATTTGCTCTAACGGGTGTGATATTGGCTACAAAGCGTGGCTATGATCTGATTGGTGTTGGTATTATGGCTCTTATCGCTGGTGCCGGTGGTGGTCTGATCCGTGATGGAATATTTTTGCAACAGGGCCCTGTGCTGTTTATACAAAGTCCGCAGTTTATACTAGCTGTGTTTTATGCGATTGTAGTTGGTAGTTTTGCTTATCATGTTGTTAAAAAGTTTGATGGACTATTTTTCTTTGCAGATGCTTTAGGTTTAGGTATATATGGTGTGATTGGTGCTCAGATGACGCTCAATGTTGGTCTAGGTATAATGGCATCCATAATAGTAGGATTTACGAGTGCTATTGGCGGTGGTATACTGCGCGATGTACTGATAAAAAAAGAGCCTGTTATATTTTTCCCCGGTCAATACTATGCTTTAGCTGCTTTGGTAGGTATTTGTACATTTTTGGTACTGGGCGCACAGCTTCATATACCAGCTCAAATATCAGCCGTCATTGCCATAGGCGTAACATTTGTGATGCGTTTAGCTGCCATGAAGTTTGATCTTGAGAGCAAACCTTTGGCTGATTTTGCTGATGTCAACAGAGACCAGTTTTTCAATCTAATGGATTCTATCAAGCCAGTTGTGAAGCCAGTAGTCAGAACGGTCAAAAAAGCTACCAAAAAGAAGCGGGCAACTAAAAAACACTAGTTTGTATTTTGTCTTTCTTTAGTCCAGGTTAATATTATATCGTTCAAAATATTAATAACTTGTCGGTTGTCTGGCATATCATTGTTGGTAAAATAGTGGTCAATATCTTCTATGAATTCAACTGGATTCAAGCACACCAATTCATCAGCCAAAATATGCATTCGGTCAATTGCCTGCACTGATGCAATGGCAGTCGCCATTATGACCTTTTTAACCGCTATTCGTTTCAAGAAATCATAGGCCATATCAAACGCAGAACCGTTCAATGCCCCATCGGTTACAACAATAACCGTCCTATAACGAAAATAGTCTGGAGAGATCTCACCGCCCTGACCTAGGGCTATATGTAGCTCATGCAAAGCTTGGGTTTTTGCCTGTTCAATACTCCCGCGGTATTCCATGGTTAGTTCTTCTATTTCACCTGCCGAAAACGAATTGTTATAAACAAAGCCACCAATCTCATTCATGGTACCTATGACAGTACGACCATCAGGTAGTAAGACGTCTTTAACCATTAGTATGCTAATAAGGCTATGTAACTGTCTGGCAATCTCAGCTCCTACCAATATCCCACCCTGGGACAAAGATAAAACTATCGTATCGTCGTATCGATATTTTTCGAGTCTGTCGGCTATCAACTTACCGGCCTGTGTTCGATCGGTGAAGTAGTTAGATTGTATATAGCCTGACATATTAATAATAATTCTATCCTATTAACTATCCCAGAACAAGCATTCTAACAGGCCTGGTAAAGAGTGTGGTTTTCTATTGATTATTTACTGTTTCTTTTTCGTTCGTTGGGGTTTAGGTATTTTTTGCGTAATCTTAGATTTTTTGGCGTAACTTCAACTAGTTCATCATCTTCAATATAGTCTAAACACTGCTCCAGGCTAAAAACCGTCGGCGGTGTTAACTGAACAGTCCCGTCACTACTAGATGAGCGCATATTTGTTAAATGTTTTTCCTTGACTATATTGACATCAAGATCATCAGTTCGGCTGTTGCTACCCACTATTTGACCGGCATAAACTTTGGTTGTTGGCCCAACGAAACATTGACCCCTTTTTTCAGCCGATTGCAAAGCATAAGCTGTTGCTACTCCCGTTTCCCATGCAACTAAAGCTCCGTTCCTGGTTCTATTCAATGTTTGACCAAGTGGTGCATAGCCACTATGTAAACTGTGAACCTGAACCGTTCCACGCGTAGCAGTTAATAGTATGTTATTCATACCTATCAAAGCTCTGGTTGGCATCTTGTATATTAGTCTGGTTTGACCACTACCCAAAGGATCTTGCTTTAGTAGCTCAGCTCTTCTTAGGCCAAATTCTTGTTGCACTGCTCCAACGTGAGCATCATCGACTTCAACCGTGACTTCCTCAATCGGTTCACTGGTAACACCGTCAATATCTTTTGTGACAACTGTTGGCCGGCCAACTTCAAATTCAAAACCTTCACGGCGCATTGTTTCTATCAGCACGCTCAAATGCAACTCACCCCGTCCACTAACCAAAAAACCAATACCGTTTGGTTCAACCTTGAGCCCTATATTTGTTTCAAGCTCTTTTTTTAGCCTATCTCCAATCTGTCTAGATGTGGTAAACTCACCCTCTAAACCTTTGAATGGAGAAGTATTTGGACTAAGGCTAATTTTTAGCGTAGGCTCTTCGACCGTAATTGTTGCCAAAGCCTCTGGTCGGTCTGGACTAGCCAAAGTATCTCCAATACGAGCTGCGGAGATACCAGTTACGGCAATTATTTCGCCAGCTGCTGCGCCCTCGATTGGTAGTTTGGCTAGGCCTTGGCTGACAAACAACTTGTCGGCTTTAGCTTTGCTCATATTGTTTTCATGATCGATAAGCACGAGATTATCACCAGGTTTTAGTGAGCCATCCGCAATACGACCAATAGCATATTTACCTAAAAAGCTATCCCACATAAGTGCGGTGATAAGCATCTGAAACGGCTTCGAACTATCACCCTTTGGCATGGGCACCTCACTGATAATAGCGTCCAGTAAAACGCGCATGTCGGTATTTTCATTAATATCTTCAGGAATAATGTCCCAAGCTTTGCCATCACGGCCAACTGCGTAAAATATTTGATAATGCAATTGTGATTCGTCAGTTGCTAGCTCTAGAAATAGATCTGATACCTCGTCTTCGACTTTAAATATGTTACTATCTTTTTTATCTATTTTATTGATCACAACAAATGGTTTTAGACTGTTTTCTAGAGCTTTTTTTAGTACAAATTTTGTTTGAGGCATCGGGCCCTCTTGGGCATCTACAATTAACAGGCAAGCATCTGCCATATTCAAAGTTCTTTCGACTTCCCCACTAAAATCAGCATGACCTGGAGTGTCAATGATATTGATTCTATAACCTTCGTAAGTGATAGCGGTTTGTTTTGCCTGAATTGTTATTCCGCGTTCACGTTCTTGATCATTGCTATCCATGAGCAAAGTTTGATCCATTTCGGCCTGGTTGTCGCGAAATGTATGGGATTGTTTTAGTAAAGCATCAACAATCGTAGTTTTTCCATGATCAACATGAGCAATTATAGCAATATTTCGTATTTTATCTGTAGTAAACATAAATATATTAGACGTCCTTTTTAGCGCCACTTGAAATTAATAAAAGTAACTTGTTAGTTATTTTACCATAAACTGTAACAATTTTCATCCTAAAAATGGTTGTGCTTGAAGTATGATTGAGCATATAATACGTTATAACGAAAAGAGAGTGTAAAAATCAACAAATGAAAGTATTAATGTTAGGATGGGAATTACCGCCACATAATAGTGGAGGTTTGGGTGTCGCATGTTATCACATGTGTAAGGCAATGGCTAAAAAGAATGTAGACATAGAGTTTATTGTTCCCTATTCAGACCCGCACGATGATATAGATTTTATGACTATAAACCCCGCCATACCCCAATCGGCGGCCAAAGTTCAAAAAAGTGGCATTGCCTACGATAGTTTTAAATATTTTTACGACGATGGTACGAGCGAAGATGTAAGTTTATTTGTTCAGGTTGACAACTATGCCGACAGAGTTGAACAACTAGCAGTATTAGGAGAATATGATGTTATTCACGCGCATGACTGGTTAACTTTTAGAGCGGCTCTACGAGCCAAAGAGGTTTCCGGCTTGCCACTAATAGTACATGTACATGCTACTGAATTTGACAGAGCTGGAGGTAAAAGTGGCAATCCGATGGTGCATCAAATAGAATACATGGGATTATTGCTTGCCGATAGAATCATTGCTGTTAGTCAGCATACAAAAAATATTATCGTCAAAGAATATGACATACCCGCAGACAAAATTGAGGTTGTACATAACAGTATTGACATAAATATCTATCAAAAAGCTACTGGTGACAATGCTTACAAGTATTTATCCAAACTTAAACAGCAAGGATACCGTGTTGTTTCAAATATTGGACGACTAACTGTTCAAAAAGGCTTGTACAATCTGCTTCAGACAGCAAAAATTGTTGTAGAGAACGCCCCAAAAACAATATTTTTGATTGTTGGATCGGGTGAACAATACACCGAACTGATTGAGCTTGCAGCCGGCTTAAAAATATCTAAAAATGTAATTTTTACTGATTTTCAGCGTGGCAAACACTGGCGCGATGCATTTTCTATCGCAGATCTGTTTGTTATGCCCAGTGTCTCTGAACCATTTGGCCTAACTCCACTTGAAGCTATAGGTTACGGAGCGCCTGTCTTGGTTAGTAAACAGTCTGGCGTAGCCGAGGTTATCACCAATTGTCTAAAAGTTGATTTCTGGGATATAGATGAGATGGCTAACCAAATAGTATCAGTATTAAAAAACGATTCATTGCGCGACGAGTTACATCGCCAGTGCTACAATGAATTCTTAAAACTTTCGTGGGATGAAGCGGCTGACAAAATCGTAAGCCATTATCAACGACATGCACAGTTAGTAGGAGCAAGATAATGAAACAAGCTATATGTTTATATTTACATGTCCACCAACCATTTAGAATCAGGCATTACACAATATTTGACGCAGCTAACAATCATGATTATTTTGATGACAAAACAGAAAATGCTCTTACAAACAATGAGTTCATAATCAATAAGGTTGCAGCTAAATCATACATACCTACCAACAATACTTTGCTTGAAATGTTGAATAAGTTTCCTGATTTTAAATTAAGCATATCGATAACTGGTACTATCATAGAACAGTTTGAGATGTGGGCTCCCGAAGTTTTGGATAGTTTCAAAGCGCTGGTCAAAACCGGTCGAGTAGAAATTGTTGCTGAAACTTATCATCATAGTTTGGCATTTTTTTACAGTCGCAAAGAGTTTGAAGCCCAGGTGCAGATGCACCGCGCCAAAGTACAACAGGTATTTGGGGTAACGCCGCAGGTATTTCGCAATACTGAGCTTAGCTACAATAATGATCTAGCATATTGGGCTGATCGTGCTGGTTACAAAGGTATTATAACCGAAGGTTGGGATCCGATATTAGATTGGCGAAGTTCCAATTTTGTTTATCGTCCAAGCTACACAGAAAATATTCGATTACTTATGAAAAACTACAAATTAAGTGATGATTTAGCTTTTCGGTTTGGCAACAAACAATGGGAAGAGTACCCTTTGACTACTGAAAAATATGTTGACTGGATGGGTGCCGCAATGGACAATGCTCAAGTATTTAATTTGTTTATGGATTATGAAACATTTGGTGAACACCAATGGGCTGACACGGGTATATTTGATTTTCTAAAAGCACTACCGCAAGCTTGGTATGACAGTCGAGAAGATAGGGTTTTTATGACTCTAAGTGAAGTGATAGATACTTTTGAACCAGTTGATTTTGTAGATGTGCCACAAACAATAACTTGGGCAGACAACGAACGTGATTTAACTGCATGGCTTGGTAATTCAATGCAGCATGATGCTATAACGGCGCTATATGGCATAGAAGATAAGATTATCGCAACCGGAGATTATGCACTGATCGAAGATTGGCGCAAGCTACAAACCAGTGATCATTTTTATTATATGTGTACCAAGTGGTCCCAGGACGGCGATGTACATGCGTATTTTTCACCTTATTCTTCTCCTCTAGAGGCTTACCGCCAATACAGCATCGTCTTGGCTGATTTTATCGATCTTCTCCGCACTAGCCGCTAGTTGTCAGCTGCAGGCAAAATTGATACGCTGGAGCCGATGCCCCGTAGTCTGGTTCTGTCCAACCAACATTTGCAAGTTTGCCTGGATCAATATGGTCAGATGCGGGATTTGTATTTTCCCCATATTGGTTTGGAAAATCATGTCATGGGTGAGCTCAACCGGATCGGCTTTTTAATCGATCATGAGTTTACTTGGATCAGTCACCCGAGTTGGCAAGTTGAGCAACATTATTTGCCCCAAACCTTGGCGGCCGTCACTACGGCCAAACATAAAAAAGGCATCGCCAAAGTAGA
>CAYQBK010000063.1:0-6692 GCA_964415715.1 uncultured Candidatus Saccharibacteria bacterium | reverse complement strand
TAACTTAAACTAATCTGATCATAATTCAACTAATAGCTTTTGATAAAAGAAGTTTACCATGAGTTACAAGAAGCTTTATAATAAATTAACAAATAGGCCAAGTTGGTCGGCGAGAATAATATATTTGTGGTAAAATATTTGATATAAATAGCCCAAGGTGACATTCGGGTTTTAGTCAATATCAGGAGCCAAATGTCACATAAAACCAATAAATTTAGCAAAAATTACTATGAAATAATTATAGGGCTGTTTGTAACAACCCTGATAGTCAGTAACATCGCTAGTGTCAAGATAATATCTGTACACGGGATAGTGTTTGATGCTGGCACAATATTGTTCCCGCTAGCCTATATACTAGGCGATATCATAACTGAAATATACGGCTTCAAAAAACTAAAACAACTACTGTATATAGGAATAGCCATGCTACTGGTAACATTTGGCGTATTGTATGTAGTTCAGCTACTACCGGCGCTTGATACCCAAGCTCAGCAGGCTTATACGACAATACTGGGCCCATTGTGGCGAATAATAGTCGCTAGCATAACAGCAATATTTTTTGGTGAACTACTCAACAGTTATATACTTGCCAAGCTCAAAATAAAATACCAGGGCAAAAGGCTGTGGGGTCGCCTAGTAGGGTCGACTACCATAGGTAGCCTAACAGATACGATAATATTTTCAGCCATAGCATTTGCCGGCACAATAAACAGCAAAGACCTAATGAACCTAATATTAACCGTATTTTGTATCAAAATGCTTACCGAACTAGTGTTGTCGCCAATAACAGTCAAGATTATTGGCTACATGAAACGAACAAGCGGTACCGATATCTACGAAGAACCAGAACTACGACTATAAAGCTAGCATTTTTTTGGCGATGTCAGCACCATAGTATCTGCCAATAAACTGGTTTTTTAGATCAAAAAACGTTTCGTCTAGTATAGATAGGCGGATACTTTCAACTAACTGCACAACAAAATATTCGTTATGAATACTGGCTAAAGTAGCGCCTAGTATTTCGTCTGATTTAAACAAATGATTTATATAAGCAGATGTGTAGTTTTGGCAGACATAACAGCCACAATTTGCGTCAATCGGGGTAAAATCGGTGGCATATTTGGTGTTTTTGATGTTTATACGACCGCCAGGTGTATATATTGCACCGTTTCGAGCCTGTCTAGTGGGCGCTACGCAGTCAAACGTGTCAACGCCGTGTTGTATACCCAAAAACAGATCTATCGGCTGTGAGCCCATGCCTAGCAAGTGACGTGGCTTGTCGGCCGGCAAAATACTATTGGACCAGTTGACGACGGTAGGTATTTCACCAGGCTCAAACACTCCGCCAATACCAAAGCCGTCAAAATCACGGTTAGCCATAAAACTGGCACTTTTTTGGCGCAAGTCTTTGTGTCGAGCTCCCTGAACAATGCCAAATAGGGCCTGTAAGTTTTCACCATTGTTTACGTGTTCGGTGTTTAGTTCGGTGTGTCTAGCCAGACACCGCTCAGCCCACATATGGGTGCGGTCCAGGCTTTCTTCGATATATTTTTTATCTGCTAGCGGAGCAGGGCATTCGTCGAATGCCATATGTATGTCGGCCCCAATTTCGTGCTGTAGCTCCATACTGCTTTCAGGTGTCATTATTAGCTTACGACCATCAATATGGCTTCGAAAATGCACACCGTTGTTAGTTACTTTAGCTAGCTGATCATTACTTTTTTGGGCTGACTGGGCATTGCCTTTTTCGGTATGAGCAACTTCGTCGATACCTTTTTTGTAGGCTACACCCAGGCTAAAGACCTGAAACCCGCCACTATCTGTAAAGGTAGGTTTATCCCAATGCATAAATTTTCCTAAACCACCGGCTTTTTTCACAATATCAGCTCCTGGGCGCAACATCAGGTGATAAGTGTTTGCTAGTATCGACTGCCCACCCAAATCACTGACCTGTTCTGGTGTTAGTGCTTTAACTGTAGCTTTAGTGCCACCAACTATAAATGCTGGTGTTTTTATAGTGCCGTGTGGTGTGGTGATAACGCCAGTTCTAGCTAGCGTACCGGCTAATGTTTTTTCAACTGTAAACTGTATTGCTTTTGACATGTTATTAACTCCTAGTATATATACATGCTATCACCATAGCTCAAAAACTTATAATCATTTGCCAATGCGTGCTGATAAGCGTTTTTCAGGTTATCCCAGCCAGCAAAAGCAGCGGCCAACATAAGCACAGTACTATGCGGAGCATGAAAATTGGTAATAAGACCGTCTATCACTTTAAATTTATAGCCAGGATACATAAATATATCAGCTTCGCCAGCTAGGTCAGCTGGTGGATTATTCAATATATCATTTTGACAATATTCAAGGGTACGAGTGATAGTCGTACCTAGCGCAATAACCCTATTGCCACTGTTTTTAGCAGTTTGGATTGCCGACACCGTGCTGGCAGGTACTTCAAAATATTCCTGATGCATTACATGATCTTCTATATTATCAGTTCGTATTGGCATAAATGTGCCTAAACCAACATGTAATGTTGCATAGACAACTGTCACGCCTTTGTTTTTTAGTTCATCTAATATCTTTTGGGTCATGTTCAAGCTAGCTGTCGGTGCCGCAACAGACCCATTTTCCTTCGCCCAGATAGTTTGATATCGTTCGATATCTTGTTCGGTCGCATCACGGCGCATGTACGGAGGTAAGGGAACTGTCCCAAGCTTGTCAGTTAATTCTAGTAGGTCAGTATCACTTTTGACTATAGCCAAGCCATCACCCAGTATTTCTAATACAACAAGCGTATTGTTTTCAACCGATAGAACATCGCCAACTGCAATTTTACGCCGATACATTATTTTGTGCTTATGCCAATCGTCGGTTTTGCCGTGTTTTTCGAGCACAACTATCTCGCGTGTCGATCCATTTTGTTTAGTAGCAACAAGCCTGGCCTTTATGACCCTAGTATCGTTTATAACCAAAACATCACCTGGGTTCAATAGCGAAGTGATATCTGGGTATTTTTTATCTGCAATAGCTCCAGTATTTCTATCAACAGTGATAAGCTTAGCCTCACCACGGACCACGGGTGGGTTTTTGGCTATTCTATCCTCTGGCAGATCATATTCAAAATCAGATATTTTCATAAATATTGTATCTATTATAAACTAAAAACATTATCTTTAATATTATCAGTTTGTTTTCAGAAAAGTTAGCTAATATTTAATCATTAAACAGGTATATCAACATGGCTTCATCTATAAACAGCAAAACCCCAAAAATAGTCGGCGCTTTAGTAGTGTCGGCAATAGTTGTTGTTGGTGCTGTAACTCTTGTAATTATTCCAAACAAAAACAAAACCCAAGCCACAACAAACATTCCAACAACTAGCCAGCCTGTGGCAACTCAAGCACCTGTAAGCACAAATCAACAAACACCATCTACGTCGAAGCCAACTGCAACTGCGACCCCATCCAGCCCTACAACAACTGCCAAGCAGGGCTCGTATTCAGACTCGACAAGCTATATGACACCCGAAGGTGACAATACTATAAATGTAACTGTTGGCGTTGATAGTAGTGGTACTATTACTAGTGTATCTACAAAACACAACTATTCCGACCGAAAATCAGCCATGTATATTCAAAGTTTCAATTCTGAGGTACAAAGTGAAGTAGTTGGCCAAAAGCTAAGCAATGTTTCACCAACTAGAATAGGTGGCGCTAGTTTAACAAGCCAAGGATTTTATGATGTTTTAGCTAATATCTCAACCAAAGTAAATGGCTGATAAAACGATCGTTTTTCAAGCCATAGGCACTGCATGGTTTATTGATTTACCAGATAAATACCTATCCCTAGAGACGGAAATACTGAATGTAGTACACAAGTTTGAAGCAGATTATTCACGCTTCAAACCAAGTTCATATGTTTCACAACTAAACACTACAGGTGTAGTGACTAAACCGAACCAAGAATTTGTTGATATGTTAGATTTTGCCAATGATACGTACTTTAAAAGTGGGGGATTATTCAATATAAGCGTAGGTGGACAACTGGAAAATAACGGCTACGGCCAGGTGCCAAGCAGACCAAACAAAATATATTCCAACTATACAAAATATCTTACGATTCAGCCGGATTCCGTTACAATCAGCAAGCCAGACATGCATATAGATTTCGGCGGTTTTGGCAAAGGTTGGCTCATAGACAAACTGGCTAACAAATTGAACGAAGCAGGCGTTCCAAAATATATTATCAACGGTGGCGGGGATATATATTCACATGGATCACAACAGTCAGTAATATATATTGAAGACCCAACAAAGCCAGATTACTACATAGGCAAAGTCAATATCAAAAATCAGTCTTTAGCCTCATCCTCAAACATAAAACGAACCTGGCAAGTAAATGGTAACGAATATAGCCATATTGTAGACCCAACTGGAAAGAACAGCCATGATATTGCTAGTGTCCATGTTATTGCCAAGACATCTTTATTGGCAGATACGGTCGCTACAATATTATATATTGCCAACTCATTCAAGCGACCAGATATTGCTAAAATATTTGATGTTGAATACCTCATAGTCACTGATGGCTTAAAAACTAGCAGTAGCCCTGGGTTTAAGCTATTAATTTAGCTAAAAACTAAACTTTTCTAAATGAATATTCTGGCTTGGCACACCAAGCTCGGCAAGTACTTGTACTGTGGAATCCATCATAGCTTGAGGACCACAGATATAATAGTGATATAATCTTGGATCTGACAAATACTTGCTCAATATATCTACACTAATAAATCCACGTTCATCGTTCGTACTAGCAGGGGATTTGTCACCACTCAATATATCAATATAATCTGTTCCTAGCTTCTGCTGAAGTAGTAGCCTAAAAACGGCCGTTTGTTTAGTTTTGTTGGCGTAAAATAATTTGTAGTCATACACTGCTGGCTTATCAAGTATGTATTTGATAAACGGTGTAATTCCTATGCCACCGGCCACAAATACCACTGATTGATTTGGCTCAATATGAAGTTCTCTAGTAAATACGCCATATGGACCATCTATTAATACTTGATCGCCAGCTTGCATTTTGGCAAGCTTTTTGGTGTATTTGCCAAAAGTTTTATAGGCAACCAATATTTCGTTAGTTTTAGGGTTGCTATCAACCACACTAAATGGATGCTCTTCGGAAAATAAGCTACGTTGTATATAGATAAATTGACCGGGCTTGATAGTTAAGCCTGTGTATACAGGAGACAATTTTAAAAGCAGTGTATCATCGGTAATCTGTTTTTGACTAATGATATTGTAACCAAGCTTGCCGTATCCAAACACATGGCGAGCCCGTAATGCCAAAAAAACTAAAAATACGACAACAAATGAATACCAATAAAACTGAATAACAGTATTTTTATACGAAGTTCCCGTATCTGGCACATGCAAAAACATTAACGGCAATATTACATAGGCCAAATAATGCACATATTTCCATGGTCGATATTTTATACTCCCCCTAGCTATAACCGATGTTACCCAAATAATTACAATTACATACAAAGCAAGTCGCCCATACGTAATAGATCTATTTAATTCACCTGAAATATTTGGTACTAGACTGTAAAACAGACTTTCGCCGTAGCTAATAGTGATAAATATGGGATGTAATAGTATTAGTAATATTCCATACTTGCCAATATTATGGTGAACTTTGATCGTTTTTGAAATATCATTGAAATACAAACCCGTAACCGACCGGGTGCCTAAAATGAATTCCCACAAAAGCAGACCAATGCCAATATACCCTGCAACTGCCGAGATATATAAAGCTATCGGCTTGACGTTTGTGGTAGTCAGCGCCCAACTGTGGGGTATGTTGACAGCAAAGAAAAAGGGAATAGTAGTTAATGCTATCAATAAGTAAACAATGAATATCTTTTGTCTTTCGGATATTTTAAACGACATTGTGTACAGTATTATACAGGGTTCTGAGAACTAACTGAATAATTCAAAAATTTAGCATTCCCATATATCATATCTGTTAATTACGGCGGATCATAAAAAACTACAGAAAAACAGTAGTTTTTTCTGTAGTTGGTGTTTCTATACTTTACACAGTATAACTAGTATAGGGAGGCATATGAAACTATTTGTTTTCAGTGTGAACAAAATAAAATATATGTTTTTAATATTAATCATGCTAGCTATAATACTACTACCTATGTCAATACAAGCCAGTAGCCAGTTTACAAATCTTGTCTGGGCAGACGATTTTACAGAAACTAACCAGCTTAGTTTAGCCAAATGGAGCTACCAAACAGGATCAGGTGGCTGGGGTAACAATGAATTACAAACCTACACAAATAATGCTAATAATGTGTATATCAAGGACGGTAAACTAATAATATCAGCCCAAAAAGACAAAAAAGGTAACTACACCTCAGCCCGTGTTAATACCAAGAATAAGGGTGATTGGCAATATGGACGAATAGAAGTACGCGCTCAATTACCTGCAGGGCGTGGTTCTTGGCCGGCAATATGGCTATGGCCGACAAATCAACTGTACGGGACAGCAAATTTAGCTAATGGTGAGCTTGATATTATGGAACAAGTTGGGGCAGACCCAGGTGAAGTGTGGGCAAGTAGCCATAGCTATGCCTATAACCCAACTAATGGCAACACTCGCCAGTGTGGTAC
>CAYQBK010000062.1:0-6776 GCA_964415715.1 uncultured Candidatus Saccharibacteria bacterium | reverse complement strand
GCAAGTATTGCTACCCAAAATGAGTCTGACCTGAGAGGTGAATACATAAGCCCGGCGATATAAAAAATAGTACCATTGATGATAACAAGAAAAAAACCCAAACTAAGAGCTATGGCTGGCAAGGTAAATATGACTAATATTGGTTTTAGAACACCATTTAACAAAGCTAGCAACAAAGCACCTAAAGCCAAAGCATAGAGGCTAGGCATGTCCTTTATAAGCCCACTAACAAATATCAAATATAGAGCAACAAAATTTGCCAGCCACCGCAAACTGAAACGTAAAATTTGTTTTTTCATTGTATGGTCAAAGTATAGCAATAAATATTATAAAATTTTAGCACCTTTGGATGTAATTAATACATCGTCTTCAACTCGAACACCAAAGCCATTGTCTGGGTTGTAATACCCCGGCTCTATGGTTATTACCATGTTTTCAGCCAAGGCTTGTCGATAATCGCCAGTATCATGAACATTGATACCTAAAAAATGACCGATAGAATGAGGAAAATAGTTGTTTATTGTATCTGCGTTTATTGTTTCACCAATTTTCTGTAGATTATTCAACAAGGAATCGGTTGAATATTTTGTGACCTCTTTCCAACTAAGGCCTGGCTCTAGATAATTAATGATTTTCTGTTGTGCTTCTGTTACTGCATCTATTATCTTTTTTGCTTTAGGGTTATTTTCAAGACAAAAAGTTCGAGATATATCAGCGCAGTAGCTATTATATTCGGCACCAACGTCTAACAAAATAGATTTTGAACTTCTGTCAAAAGAACTATTATTTTTGATGTAGTGCAATATAAGACTATTTTTTCCACTAGCCACTATTGGTTCATAGGCGTGCTGGACATGCTCTAAGGCAAAATGTTGATTGATTAATGCCAAAACCTCCCGCTCGGTATCGACACCCTGTGATATTGATTGTTCCGCTAACAATAGAGCTCTTTTAGTAATAGCAACTGCTTTACTAATTGTTTCAATCTCTTCTGGTTGTTTGACCATTCGCAGTTTGTCGGTTGATGGCCGAAGATCGCTAATTGTTTTTACATGCTTTTTTATATCATTGTATGTTTCTTGCCTCAAGGAATTAACGACTATCCCATAGTGTTTTTTTGCTAAATTTAAATAAACTTTATCGTAATTTACAAAATTTGCATGAAGCTGTTGGCCTTCAGTTTGGGTGATATAATTATCTATACCACTAGTTTCTGCAAGCCGTACTGTATCTATTTTCCCATTAAATATTTGATCTGTTGAATCCTGGTCTGGATATGCAATCAATTCTGTATTGTTTTTTGTATCGATAACCAATATCAAATTTGGCTCATCAATGCCCGTTAAATACCAGAAGTTGCCGTCTTGTTTAAATGGGTATGGACTATCGCCTGACCGTTGCATAGGTCTATTACCACAAACAATAATTGCGCTACTGGGATGCATAGAAGCAAGTCGTTTGCGATTATTTATAAAAAACTGCTTTGTGAAACTCATCATAGCTATTGTCCGCCTTTTAAGTATGTATGTAAAGTGTTGGCTTTATTTTTATCGACAACCTTTTCTAATGCTTGAACACTGGCTTCGGCAATGGCTTTTTTTGACCCAAAATACCGTAATAATTTTTTTCGTGTCACCGGACCAATACCTGGAATATCATCTAACACACTACTAGTCTGTCGTTTTTGCTTCAACACACTATGATAGCTAACTGCAAAACGATGTGATTCATCACGAATACGTTGCAATAGTTTAATAATATTTGCTGTGTCTGGCAGAGAGAGTCTGACAAAATCATCTGACTCGTCGGTACGGTAGCCTTTTAGCGATGTCAATTGCTTGTTGTTTATGATGACATTGCTTTTGGTTTTGTGTACAACAATTTCTTCATGTTTTTTAGCAAGCCCAATCATAGGTATTGTAAAGCCCAGCTCATCACGCGCTTCAATAGCCGCACTTAGCTGACCCTTGCCACCATCGATCAAAAATAGATCGGGCTTATCCCAAGCTTTAATATTTTTCTGACTTAAACGTCGTTTTATAGCTTCATTCATGTGAGCAAAGTCATCATTGCCAGGTAGACGCATCTTGAATTTACGATAGTTTGGCTTGTCGCTAGCACCATTTGTAAACACCACCATACTAGCAACAGTATCTGTACCACTCATATGGCTAATATCATAGCCTTCTATCCGGCGCGGTGGCTTTTTTAGGCCTAGTAATTGAGTTATTTCATGTAAGGCATGATCTTTGGATAAATCAAGATTCTCTCGATCGCTAAATATTATCTGGACC
This sequence comes from uncultured Candidatus Saccharibacteria bacterium, assembly GCA_964415715.1. GTDB lineage: Bacteria > Patescibacteriota > Saccharimonadia > Saccharimonadales > CAIOMD01 > DALYDK01. The sequence goes on along the minus strand of CAYQBK010000062.1, from coordinate 4,482 downwards.
TGCAAACTTTTGAGTGCCTTTAACTGATTGCGGAGTTTGGCCGCTTGTTCAAAATGTTGTATACTGGCCTGTTTATGCATTTCTTTTTCCAGCTGGTTGGTTAGTGTTTTTTTATCTCCACGCAAATACAAAATAAGTTTCTTAAGATCTTGTGAATACGCCACCCTGTTATAATTGGGGGTTTCTGGTCCAGGACATAAACCAATATGAGTTTGCAAACAACCCCTGTTTGGTAAGGTTAAATGAGTAGAATACGGAAAAACTTTGCGTAAATATTTCAAACTTTTTCGTACTGGCCCAGCGCTAAGAAATGGCCCAAAATACTCTGCCCCATCGTCTAGTGGGCGCCTAGTTAATGTAACGCTTGGTGCATTTGCTTTTGTATTTATTCTGACATAACTAACACTTTTATCATCACGAAGTAATATATTGTATTTTGGTTGATATCGTCTGACCAGTTCAGCCTCTAAAAACAACGCCTCGGCCTCGCTATCAACCACTATCCAGTCTGTATCTACTATTTCAGATACTAAGACATCAGTTTTTGGATCACGAAGTCGACTTTTTTGAAAATATTGCCTGACACGGTTATTTAGGTTGGCAGCTTTGCCAACATATATTATCTCGCCAGATTTATCCTTGTGAAAATAAACACCTGGGCTTTTTGGCAACAAAGCTATTTTTACCTTTAGCTGACTATTCAACATTATTTGCCGGTGTAAGCTAGGAGTTTCTCATGACACTCAGGCTTACAGGTGTCATCTTGGGCATGGCAAGTTTCACACATAAGTACTAGATTGTTACATGGTTTATAGGCACAGTTCTCAAAATTGCTCGTTGGCCCAGCACACTTAATACATTTGCCAATAGTTTTTGCTTTTTCACTAAATTCAACATTCATACGTTTATCAAAAATATACAGGCTACCTTCCCACAAACCTTCATCAGCATATTTTTCTCCGTATTTAACTATACCGCCGTCTATTTGATAAACCTCCTTAAAGCCCCGGTTTTTCATAAGCGCACTGAGTGCTTCACAGCGAATGCCACCAGTGCAATAGCTAACTATTGGCTTGTCTTTGATGACATCATATTTGGGGTCTTCGATTTCTTTGATAAAATCATGGCTTGTACGCACGTTTGGCACGATTGCATTTTTAAACTTGCCTATCTGAGCCTCATAGGCGTTACGGCCATCAAAAAATATTACGTCATCACCACGCTCTTCAACAAGTTTATTTACTTCGGCTGGCTTTAAGTGTTTACCTCCACCGACGACACCTTTTTCATCTACCTTTAGCTCATCTGGAGCGCCAAAGGCAACTAGTTCAGGACGATGTTTAACACTAAGGCGCGGGAAGTCACTAGACCCACCAGTGCTCCATTTGTAAGTAATACCCTTGAAGAAAGTCAAATTCATTTCTTTGGCATATTCTTTTAGGTTTTTGACCTCACCACCAAGTGTGCCGTTTATACCGTGTTTACTGATGATGATTCGACCTTTAAGGCTAAGTCGTTTACACAGCTCTTTTTGCCATAAAACAACCAAGTCTGGGTTTTCGACAGGCACAAATTTATAATACAAAATTATTTTTTCCATAATAAATATTATATCACTTGTTTATAAAATTTGCTTTTAAGTATAGGATCGTGCTATTGTATATAATTAATTTGAATGATTCTATGAATCCGCTTCTTGTTATAAATGAAGTCAACAATATTAGATTGACCAATCAAAATAATAATTAGAAAAATATTTTAATAAATAATTGTTTATTAAAAGTATTCCCTAAGGGATAATCATATGATATCGCTAGTAGTATCGCAGTATAAAACTGCAGCACTAAAATATAAAAGATATATTTTACCACCACTTATCATAGCCGCCCCAGCTAGGGTGCTAGTAGACTATGTACCACCATTATTTATCGCTCATATACTTACGTCTATTACAAGTCATAATAATTCTACCATCAAAGATCTGTGGCCATGGGTTATTGGCTTTGTAGCTACTGCCTGGTTTGGCGAAATATTGTGGCGGATTACGATATATCTAATAAATAGAGGTGATGCAAAAATAATGGCCTATTTGGCCAACAATGTTTTTACGCGACTGATGGAGCGGGAATATTCGTTTCACACTAATAATTTTGCCGGTTCATTAGTTGCCAAAACCAACCGTTATGTTAGCGCATTTGAAGTAGTCATGGATGTGTTGATTTTTGAAATGATTGGTACAGGAGTTGCAGTTACTTTCGCACTAGTGATATTAGCAAAGCTGTATTGGCAAATTGCTCTTTTGTTTCTTGTTGTTCTTGCGGTGTATTTTGTGATCATTGTATTCTTAACCAAAAGAAGGTTAGTTATGACCAAAGACCGCGCAAAGCTTGAAAGCAACCAAACCGCTCAACTTGCCGATTCTATAACCAATATTCAAACTATAAAAACTTTTGCAAGCGAAAAACATGAGCAAAAGCTATTTGCAAATGTTAACGATAAACTTCAAAATAAACGTATTCAAACATGGGATTACCAAAATATCCCTATAGATTTTATTACTACCAATATGATTATTGGCTTAAACGGGGCCGCGGTTTTTGGAGCGCTGTTAGCCTATAATTATTCAAATATTCCTGCTGGATCTATATATTTGATAATAACCTACACTATTATGCTAACTGGTAAATTTTGGAATGTTGGTCGTATTATACGAAGCCTAGAAAATAGTCTGGGTAATGCATCGGAAATGGCTGAGCTACTCGCCGAACCGATAAAGATAATAGATAATGTAAGCAAAAAGAATATCCCTACTTCAAAATATCCGATTGAATTTAAATATGTTGTGTTTGGTTACGATGATGATCAGCAAAAACTTTTTGATAACCTAAGTTTTGTGGTCAAAAAAGGTGAAAAAATTGGTGTTGTAGGCACTAGCGGTGGAGGCAAAACCAGTCTGACAAAACTAATATTAAGATTCTATGATATAGATAGTGGTCAAATATTAATCAATGGTATATCAACAAAAGACATGCCACAAAGTCAACTACGATCAATGATCAGCTATGTTCCGCAAGAGCCCGCACTATTCCATAGAACAATAAAAGATAACATATCTTACGCCAAACCAAATGCAAGCAATGAAGAAATAGAAAATGTAGCCATAAAATCGCACTCACTAGAATTTATCAAAAAGCTGCCTAACGGCTTCGACACATTGGTTGGTGAACGGGGAGTAAAATTGTCAGGTGGTCAACGACAACGAATCGCTATAGCTCGTGCAATGCTCAAACCAGCAGATATATTAATACTAGACGAAGCGACAAGCGCCCTGGATAGCCACAGTGAATCACTCATACAAGACGCATTGTGGAAATTAATGGACAACAAAACTGCCATTGTTATAGCGCACCGATTGAGCACCATACAAAAAATGGATAGAATAATTGTTTTTGAAAATGGAGAAATCAAGGAACAAGGCAGTCACAATCAACTACTAACCAATAACTCTACATATGCAAGTTTGTGGCAACACCAAACTGGTGGATTTATCAAATAGCCAAATATGATAGATTTGGGTTATAATGTCATAAATGCCAAAGCTACCATATAACGTTATAAAAAGAATACTTGTATTAGTGACTGTATTTGGTCTAGTCATGTTCTTACTAACCAGACATATAGATATTAGTGCACTACTTGTGACTGGTGGATTATTGGCACTTGGTTTAACGGTATTTGCCGAAACCGGGCTACTCATTGGTTTTTTCTTACCAGGAGATACCTTGCTGTTTGCAGCTGGGTTTTTTGCCAGCCAAGGCAAGATAAGTCTTTTGGGAAGTATAGCGGTAGTTATTTTAGGGGCATTCATTGGTAATATAGTTGGTTATGAAATAGGTAAAAGAAGTGGACCAAAATTGTTCACCAAAAAAGAAGCACTTTTATTAACTCCTGATAATATAGAACATGCCGACAGTTTTTACAAAAAGCATGGTGGAAAAACTATCTTTTTAGCCAGGTTTGTGCCAGTTGTTAGAACTCTTGCTCCACTTATTGCAGGTGTAGGAAAAATGAAATACGGAATTTTTCTATTTTATAACCTATCGGGTGCAGTCGTATGGGGGGCGGGAATTGTACTACTTGGTTATATAATAGGCCATAAAACTGGCGAACTAATAAATATTGATAAATATTTATTGCCAATCATACTACTCGCTACATTGTCAACTTTTGGTATTAGCCTGATACATATTTTACGTGAACCAAATCAAAGAATATTATTAAAGAAGAAAATACTATCTTATTTTAAAGATTTTTTAAAAAACTAAATATTTTTTATAAATTGCCTAGCAGATTCAGTCTCCTCGGTGACTGTTTGATAAGCATATCTCTCTATTCTAACTCTTTTTTCGATAGTTTCTCTCTCTAGGTCCAACAAATGATGTGTATAGATCATAGGATGCAGTTTGTTGTTGCTAATCAAAA
>CAYQBK010000061.1:0-14903 GCA_964415715.1 uncultured Candidatus Saccharibacteria bacterium | reverse complement strand
TTGTCATATTATTTTATCTATGGGTTATGTATGGGGTAATTGTTTTGTCAATTAGGGTGTTTCTGCTTGCTTTTTCAGCCAACAGCATGACACCATTTGTGCAGTTCATATATAAATCATCGGCAGACTACCTGGCGCCATTTCGAGGTATATTTCCATCAAAGCCTGTCGGCGAAACAGGCTACATAGATGTTGCTGCACTATTTGCTATTATTATGTACTTACTTATTGCATGGCTTATTTCATCTGGAGTAAAATTTATTCAAAGTAAGATTGATAATATAAATAAGCAAGAAAAAGAACGCCAAGCCAAGTTAGAGCAAGAAAAAGAGCTTAACGAAGCCCAAAACTATACCAAAACCACATATATAAACAAGAGAAAATCAACAACAAAAGTTGATCAATAAATAGCTTTACCGTACTGTAGAAGTTCAGAAATACTAACAAACTTATACCCTTGACTGTGCAGATTATTTATTAATAGTTGCGTTGCTTCAAGTGTCTGTTTTCTATTTGCTTCTGGCTCACCGTTGTAACCATCATGGAATATTATTATCGACCCAGGTTTGGCAATTTTTAGACAATGTCTATATATCTTGGTACTATTTACCTGAAATGGCTCAAGACCATGAGCAAACTGTCCTGATACAATCACATAGCCGCGCGAAGCCACTGATTTATAGACCCATGGGTTTCTATATAGCCAAGGAAATCGAAAATACTTTATACCAGATAATCCTATGTTATTCATTATATCTTGAGAGCGTGTTAGTTCATTATTAAACAATGGGTCTGTAATATATTTATGAAATGCATGTGAATATGAATGAAGCCCAACCTCATGATGTTTTTCTAATAAATAGTTTATTGTTGACTTATGCTTGGTGGCATTTTTTGCCACCATAAAGAATGTTGCCTTGCCACCCACTCGCTCAAAGGCTTTTGCAATATCTACAGTGTATTGGCCATTTGGCCCATCGTCGTAGGTAACGGCTATCACTTTTTCGTCTGTATTTACACCTATAAGCATTTTGCCAAACAAACGACTACGATAGTAAAATGAAAAATAGCTCATAATACCAGCAACCAATAAAACAAGCAAAAACACGATCAATACATTCATTTGAACATTATATACCATACTATCACCAATATGATCGTAAATATAAACCATTGAAAAATTATTATAGGCAAAAAATGCATTCTTGATTCGTGCCTAATTATTGGGTGGCCACCAATAGGACTTTCACCAGTTTTATTGGTTTTTATTACATTGTATATGTAGTAATACCCAAGGGTGATGAATATGCTGTATAAAAATCCCTGATTTACGCGACGACTGGATGTATAGACCGGATTCCGTAATGTGACATGGAATTTGCCATATTTGGAAACCTCATTTACAACACCCCTTTCATCGGCACCCTGAAAATACTTCGTATTATAGCCTTTGTTAAATGCGATTTTTCTAAAACTTAAATTTGCTGCAGAAGCATATATTGTTTTACCAAAAATATAATATAAAATCCAGACAAGCACAGCACACATTGTTGGAAATACTAATGCCCATAATGGGCTCTTATAAAAATAATAATGCCCAGCCAAACCAACGGCCTGAGGATTATCAATATAAAATCTTTCTATATTTGCCAACCAATACGGCTTAAATACACAATCAGCATCTGTTGAAACAATAATATTTCCTTTTGCTTTGGATAAGCCACACTGCCTAGCTTTGACAACCCCTGAGACTTTCTCTGTGACCAACTTAACGGGATATTTTTTTACTATTTTAGCCGTATTGTCAGTGCTATTGTTATCAACTACAACAACTTCAAAATCTGAACAGCCTTGCTGTTTCATCAAGCTAGACAAACAATTGCCAATATATAATTCTTCATTGAATGCTGGAATAATTACACTTATAATAGGCTTTTGAATAGTTTTAGGATTTTTCATATATAATTATAGTATTCTAATATTACAAATATCATGATAGCAGAAAGATGAACTTTATGGATGAACAATTTGCCGATCAAATATCTGCCAACCAAAAACAAATAGATGCCAAAATAGACGATATATTTAGAACCCACAATACTGAACTTGTAACCAAATTCGGATGTTATTCGGCAGAGAGCGTTAAAGCTTTTCAGCAAATAACAAGTCGCGGGGGCAAAAGGCTTAGGGGTAGCTTATTGATTCAGTCATATGGCATGTTTGGAGGCAAAAATCTGGATGTCGCTATAACGGCAGCTGCAGCGATTGAGCTTATACATACATATTTACTTATTATTGATGACTTTTGTGATCAATCAGATATTCGTCGCAATGGTCCATCTGCTCATAAATATTTAAGTTATCTTCACAAAGCAAGTAAACTGCAGGGTGATAGTGACCATTTTGGATCAAGTATAGCCATTAATAGCGCTATATATGGTATGCATGTTGCAAGTAATATCATCTTGTCACTCGACGTACCGTCAGATATTAGAATATCGGCTCATAAAAACATCAATGACAACCTACTTGTAACAGCCCACGGCCAAATCAATGATATTTACAACGAAGTCCTTATTGATGTAGACGAAAAAATGATTCGCAATGTGCTTGAATGGAAAACTGGATACTACACCTTTTTGAACCCTTTACAGATAGGTGCCATACTAGCCGAAGCCGACATTGATTCGATCGACAGTTTAACTGATATTGCCCTAGGTCTTGGAACGGCGTTTCAGCTACAAGACGACATACTTGGCTTGTTTGGGAATAATGCCAAAACCGGTAAATCAAATATGGATGACCTAAGAGAAGGTAAAATGACTTTGATTATCAAAAACACATTCGATAGAAGCAATGCCAAAGATAAGGCAATAATCAAAAATGCCCTTGGCAATCAACAAATCAACCAGAAAGATCTTGAGCAAGTCCAAATGATAGTCAAGAAAACAAAGGTTATTGATGAATTAAGAGTAGAGATTGATCGAGCAATAGATTCTTCGATCACACTTCTGCATGAACTAAATAACACAAATAAACAGCATCGTGATTTTATTATTAACATAGCAAAATATATTGGCACAAGAGAAAGTTGATATGAACATAGTTGTAATTGGTGGCGGATATGGTGGCATAGCGGCAGCAAGTTATTTGGCGAAATCAGGCCACCAGGTAACACTTATCGAAAAAAATCAACAGCTTGGTGGTAGGGCGCAAGTATTAAAAGATAGGGGATTTACTTTTGACATGGGACCATCATGGTATATGATGCCAGATTTATTCGATAGATATTTTAATGATTTTGGGATTGATACAAATGACGCTCTAAAACTAGTACATCTAGACCCGGCCTATGAAGTGATAGAAAAAGACAGTCAACTAACTATCAGTGCCAATATCAAAAAGAATATCAAAATTTTTGAAAACATAGAAACTGGAGCAGGTGAAAACCTAAAAAAATATATAGAAGATGGCAACAAAAAATACAGTTTCGCTAAAAAATATTTTTTATTCAATAGTTATCGAAAACTATCAAGTATTGGTATAGCCTGCCTGCCACAACTAGTAGCATTTCGTCCATATATAAACTATGATAAATATGTAAATAAACGATTTAAAAATCCTATCCTGCGACATACATTAAAATTTATGACCGTATTTTTAGGTGGATCACCAAAGGCTATTCCATCACTGTATTCACTACTTGGTTATGCTGACATGGTTCAAGGTATATGGTACCCAATGGGAGGTTTTGGCACCTTAACTAGGGCAATGGAAAAAATTGCCATAGACAACGGAGTCAAAATTGTCACCAATAGCCCTGTTACTAAAATAATAGTAAAAAATAACCACGCTAGAGGTGTAGTTATAAAAAATAAAACAATACCAGCAGATATAGTTGTTGCCAATGCCGACTATGAACATGTTGAAACAAAGCTACTAGCAACAAAAGATCGTAGCTATAGCAAGAAGTATTGGCAAAGCCTAGATACATCACCGTCTGGTCTACTATTCTTTTTAGGTGTAAAAGGTAAAATCAACAATATTAAACATCACACCCTGTTTTTTGATGGCCAGTGCGATGAGCATTTTAAATCTATTAAAGACAAAACTGTGTGCGAAGATCCACTATTTTATGTATCAACACCTAGCGTCACAGATAGCTCAGTGGCCCCAAAGAACCATGAAAATATGTTTATATTAGTCCCCGTGGCTTCTGGTCGAAAATACACTGATAGTGAGATAGATATTATATTTGCAAACATACTAGGCAGGCTTGAAAAAAAGTTTGGACAAAATATTAAAGACAATATTGTCGTAAAGCATGTTCGCTCTAGCTCATATTTTAGCGAGATGTTCAATGCTTTTAGGGGTAATTCATTTGGAGCCAGTCATATCCTTAGGCAGTCTGCCCTATTTCGTCCGCGACTTCAAAGTAAAAAAGTCAAAGGATTATACTATGTTGGTCAATATACCAACCCAGGCACTGGTGTGCCGTTGGTTATTACATCAGGTGGAGTCGTCAGCCGTTTAATACAGCAGGATTACGCAGAAAATGACTAGTGATTTTGAGTATGATGTATTCAGAAAAGGTAGTAAGACATATTACTATAGTAGCCTCTTTTTCCCAAAAGATACTCGTAGTGATATCGCCAAGCTATATAGTTTTGTACGGATAGTTGATGATTTGGTCGACGATAAACCCCAGCAATTAGATAGATTAAATGCTATTACAACTGCCTATAACACCAAAAAAACAGCTAACTTAAATGCAGCAGACACTAAAATAGTAAATACAGTATTTACGCTTGAAAAAAAATATCATTTTGCAAAAGATTGGATACCAAGCTTTTTAGAGTCTATACATATGGACGCAAACAACTACGTATACAAAACGGAGTCTGACACTCTGAAATACATATACGGCTCGGCTGAAGTTATTGGTCTGATGATGTCAGCTATACTTGGGTTAGACAAAAATGCCTATAAATATGCCCAGTTACAAGGTCGGGCTATGCAGTACATAAACTTTATTCGTGATATTGATGAAGATATTGAACTTGGGCGCTGTTATTTTGCTAAAAATATTTTGAAAAAATACAATATTGAATATTGGGACAAGACAATAGTCAACCAGCAAGACTACAAGCAGTTTGTTTTAGACCAGCTTGAGAAATATCATACATGGCAAACACAAGCTGAACAGGGTTGGCAATATATACCAAAACGTATGAGGGTGGCAGTAATAACTGCTGCCGATATGTACAAATGGACTGGTCAGCAGATTGCTCTTAACCCCAAAATAGTATTTGATCGTAAAGTAAAGCCATCGAAAACTAGGATACTTGCTAGGGGCATATCTACCGGCCTATCTTTAGCACTATTTTAGACTTTAGTTTATTACTATCTATCCAACCCCATTCATCACTATCTGTGGACTGAAGCTTATTGTCACCTTTTAGGTAATATTTATTTGCCTTGATGCCCGTTATTCGCTTAATAACTTCCCTGCCAGAAATATTTACTACAACTATATCACCAATACAATACTTGGTTGATTTTATGCCAACCACAATACAGCCAGGCAACAATATTGGCTCCATACTGTGACCAACAACCCGTCTAATAATCAATTTTATCCTTCGGTAGCGATGAAAATTTTATCAATATTATTTACCATATCGATGAGCTTTTGGCATTCACCTGTAGATACAGTTTGCTTGACGTGGCTAGCCTGCTTGACTGTCAACCAAATATCATTGTGAATATTTGGGTATTTTTCTATATGTTCAGGCTTGAAATAATCACTCCACAGTAGATATAGCTGATCTTTTACTGTTTGAGCACTAATTTCTTTGATAGCCACCATCCGGCAAAAATTATTTTGTTTTTCTAAACTATCGACACTACCCAGAGCTTCTATTTTTTCTACCATGCGTAAGCAAGTTGCAGCTGCATGTTTGGCTGTATCTGTTTCATATATGCCACATGGAATATCACAGTGTGCATATACTGGTTTTATAAATCTAAACATCAAACCTCCTTAGTTACGTACAAATAATATTATAAGGTTAATTTTCATAATATGATAGATAAACTATATTGCCAGGCAAATATTTATACATTAGCATTAAGTCAATGGAATATGGTATACCGTCAAGTGCAATAGATTTAGTAGAGCCAAATATACGACTACAGTTTGATATAGCGTTCAAAGACGAAGTTGCTAAAAAGTGCTTAGACAAGCTAAGAAGACACAGCGAAGTAAACGCAAGACACTGCCAGGGTGTTGCTTGGATTATGGGTGCAATGGTACTAGGAACCGAATATGGACAAAATTTGCCACCAAATCTTGTAGATGATGTCCTTGTAGCAGGTGGAATACATGACATAGGTAAACGACATATAAAGCCAGAAATATTAGAGTCAAACCTCCCCCTAACTGAGGTTGAATGGGAACTGATAAGATTACACCCTTTTGCTGGATATGTTGAAGTACAGTCAGATTTTGCAAACAGGCCAATAATACCAAGGCTTATATTAGAGCACCATTCACTCCAAGCTAATAACTACCCGAGTGATCTATTGATTGCGGAGCTTGCCCCAATAGAAGTTAGCTCCGAACATGAGATCTTTAATTTTTGCAAATATGCAATAGCTATTGCTGATCAATCTGAAGCCAGAGCGCCAATTCGTCAGCATAGTTCACACGCCTATCGTAAAAGAAATGGCAGTGTTGGAGATATAATGCAAAGCATAAGTAATGAGCTTGGGGCTAATTTACCAAATCGTAATATGTCAGAAAAAGTATTTAAGCAGCTGATAGCTATTGCAGAACAGGTATTATTAAAAACAATTGAATATTATAAAAACATTGAACCAGCTAGAACAGAAATAGCTACTGTATAATTGAATTTTGCTGGCGCCATTTTGCGATAGCTGCGTGGTTGCCACTTAGTAACACTTCGGGCACCTTCATCCCCCTAAAATCTTCTGGTCTGGTGTATTGTGGGTATTCCCGGTTATTACCATCACTAAAACTTTCGATTTCGGCACTATTTTCACCACCCAATACACCTGGTATCAACCGGACTATACTATCTACCACTACCATGGCTGCTAGCTCACCACCAGTAAGCACATAATCCCCAATACTTATTTGCTCATTAACTAGGCTAACAATTCGTTCATCATAACCTTCGTACCTACCACATATTAATATCAGATCGTCTTTGGCTTCAGCCAGCCGATAGGCGTCTTCTTGCTTGTAATCGTAACCGCGTGGCGTCATAAGTAGTACTTTGGCGCTAGGACTAGTCTGTTTACAGTGTTCAATAGCCGAAAATAATGGCTCGGGCTTCAACAACATGCCATCTCCGCCGCCATACGGGGTATCGTCGACCGTTTTGCGTGGACCAAGGCCAAATTGTCTTAGATCGACAGCTTGCAGGCTAACAATACCCTTATCTTGCGCTTTCCATAGCATACTACTGCCAAACACTTCACCAAACATGGCCGGGAACAAACTAATAACTTGTATTTTCATCTGTTACATAGTATCACATAGCAAGCTTTTCATATACAAAACACCTACAGTTTACGCCGTAGGTGTTTTGTTCATTGGCCCCTACACCGATATTCAATGTAGCTCGCACGGGCAATGATTTTGATTTAAGGTTTTAGACAAGCCGTTTAAATCGACTTAAGCTTATTATACGTCTAGGTCGTCGAGCTCTTCAAGTTCTTTGCGGGTATTACTTACAACACTACTGTGGGCAAACTTGTCTTCAACTACTTCTTCTGTTTTAGTATCTTCACTCGGTGTATAATCTTCTGATCCGACGCCATTGTCAACAATTTTTAAGTTGTATCGGGCTTCGTTTTTGGTGCCCAATGCACGTAGTAGGCTACGCATACTCTGGGCAGTAGCGCCACGCTTACCAATAACACGGCCTAGGTCTTCTGGGGCAACGGTTAGTTCTAATAACACCCCCTTTTCATCGATAGTTCTAACGATACTAACGGCATCTGGGTTACTAACGAGTGACTTTACAATATATTCTATGAACTGTTGGTCAATAGTCATTTCAACAAAACTCCTTCTTATTTATGTATTTATATTATACATGAAAATCAAAAAAATAGGCCCCTTGTAGGACCTATAATTCTCCAATAGTATCTACTAGCTATTCTGCTGGGGTCTCAATCACTTCTGTTATCTCTTCGACTTCAGCCACAACTTCTTCTTTGGGCTGATTTTTGCGAAGTTTTTCTGGGTTTCGTATAGCTGATTGTTTTTTAGCTTTGGGTTCTACCCATTCTGGTAGTTTGACACCTTGTTTCTTGAACACAGCAACTACCCGAGCGGATGGCTGGGCACCATTTGACAAATAAAAAGTTGCCTTTTCCTTGTCGATGTTAGCTTCTTTGGTGTGCGGGTTATAGCTACCTAAGCTATAAACTAAACGACCACTACTTGGTGTACGGCGTGAGTCTTGGACCACCACTCTGTATTGTGCAAGGCCTTTGCGACCTGTTCTTTGCATTCTTATTGCAAGCATATATTCTTAGCGATTCTTTCTTCCCATTATATTATTTACTTGAATTCCGAATGTTTAGTTTATCTGTTTTGGCTGTATTTGTCAAACTGTTTGCGCCTTTGGCCATTTCAGCTATGGCTAAATATTTATCTAGAGCTATTTCAGCCGCTTGCTGCTGGGCTATTTGTTTGCTAGGGCCTTGACCCTGCCCCTTTAGTTGGCTATCAACAAATACACCTATAGTAAACATTTTTTCATGATCTGGGCCTTCTTCGGCCAGCACTTTGTACTGTGGGGTGGCATTATCGACACTTTGGGCCATTTCTTGTAGTTTTGATTTTGGATCCATCCACGAACCAGTTGCCAAAATGTTCTCAAATGTAACTATTAGGTTTTCATGTATAAATTTACTAGCGCCATCGTAGCCTTTGTCTAGATACACAGCTCCTATAACCGCCTCGAAACAATTGGCTAGTATCTGCTGACGCGCTCGTTCAGTCCCACGTTTTTCACCCCTCGAAAGTCGTAGATAATCATTGAACCCTAGTCTATCGGCTGCCGCACTGATACTTTCGGTACGTACCAGGCTACTGCGCCAGTTGGTCAATATACCTTCGGGTTCGGAAAAATTGCCAAACAGATATTCAGTTACTACGAGTTCTAGCACTGCATCACCCAAAAATTCTAAGCGTTCATTGTGTTCTTTGGCTGTTTTTTTATGTTCATTGACATATGAACGATGTGTAAAAGCTGTTATTAACAGTTCTAGGTTGGTAAACTGGCCACCTAGTTTTCGTTCAGCTAGTTCTTGGTATTTACTATAATCCTGCATCTCTTATCTTCTTTAATCCTAATAATATTATTGTACCTATGTCTTCGTATTCTATGGCTTCTAATGCATCGGCCGTACTCATCCATTTGACACCATTCATTATATCTTCTTTTTGCAGATCATTGGTATCACCAAGTGCCTGCACCAAATATATATGAGTTGTCATGAGTATCAGGCTATTAAATCGCCTATAGCGAAAGTTTATTTTACCTAACCAGTTCATAACTTTCATCTTCTTTAAGCCGGTTTCTTCTTGTATTTCTCGTTCAGCCGTTTGGCGAGCGTTTTCACCTGGCTCTATATGACCCTTTGGTATAGTCCAACGATCTTTTATATCTTGTATCAACAGTATCTCAATATCATTGGTCTTTTCGTTGCGTCGCCAAACAATACCACCAGATGTAGTTTCACGAATAACCTCGTTTATTACGGGTTTGCGTGTTTTTATAAGCTTTTTGAAGCCCTGTATAGGTTTTGGTCTTTTCATGGGGGGCTTTACTTGCCTTTCTTGGTAGGTGTGGGCTTGGGGGGTGTTTGGGTTTCGGTGTTGCGGTACGCACTACCGAGCACGCCATTTATAAACTTAGACGAGTTTTCGCTACCAAATGCTTTGGCTAGCTCAACAGCTTCGTTTATAACTACCTTGGGTGGAACATCTTTTTCGTGCAACAGCTCATACAGGCCTATTCTCAGTACAGTTAAGTCTATTTTAGCTATCTGGCCAAGTGGCCATTCGGGGGCTAGTGGCTGCAATATTGCGTCTAGCTCGGCTTGTTTGCCAAATACGCCATTTACCAAGCCAACAATAAAATCTTTGTCGTCAATAGTTTCGCTATAGCGGGCAATGTTTCTGTCCAATATATCAGACAGTGAAACATCTGTATCACCACAGTCAACACGAAAATCTTGCTCGTACAGCGTCTGCAAAGCAACTATTCTGCCAAGGTGTCTATTGGATGCCATAGTCGTCTATCCTCCCCTTTATTGCCTAGTGTTGGCTTATGTTGTTAACTATACGGCTTTTTTATCACCGGTTTCACGGCGTGTCGTAAAAGCTTTGACAGGTGAAATTTTATTAACACTTCGTGCTAATTTCAACCTCAAATGGCTACGGCGTGTAGCTGTTCCACGAGGTGTTGTGCGTTTTTTTGGCTTACCCAAGGTACAAACTCCTAAAGTTATCTCTACTATTATCTTAATAAAATCTTATTCATTATATCAGTACCAGCTACAAAAACTCAAGTTTAATATAATATTTGCTTTATTGTAGATTTTATGCTATCATATATACATTATTTAATCGAGGTTACACATGAGTGTAGGTGAAATTAGTCAAGGTTCTTTAGGTGATACAGATGATACAATGGCACTAGCTAATGCTGTTCATGTCACACGTAATGGCGAGCAATTACCCGAAACAACTGGCAAGGAAGAATTGTCTAGAACAAAGAGGTTTGGCAGGTGTATATTAGCCGTAGTCGGAACAGTTGTGGCGGTGGTGGTTGGGCTAAAGATAATAGATAATGTGACCGATCCCGAACCATTTAATACAGCAATAGCAACATTAGAGCCCGGAGAGACTGTTTGGGGTACAGTAACATCATATAATGATTGTGTTTCTGGTGAATTAGTAATGAAAACTGTACAGCGGACAGGTAAAGGCGGAATCGCCATTGGGAGAACAGGTGTTGGCGGTGAAATTGTAGTAGGTGAATCGTATCGATTTGGTTTATTTTGTGAGGGTAATCCTCAGCTAAACGGAATACGTCCGGCAAGTGAATTGAGTTCCGAAAATCCTTCTATTCCATAAAGTACAATTAATTAAACTTTATCACTAAACTCAGTATTAGTGAGTTTAGTAAACCTAAACTACGAAGTTTAGGATTTTGTTGGGTATGTATATGACCTTTTTGATGTCGCTGGTGCCTATGTGGTTGGTAACATTTTCTAGTTTTTTGGCTTCTGCTTCGGCTATATCTTTACTAGCGCCATTTTCAACCTGTATTTCACCGCGTAGTTTGCCATTTACCTGGACTGCAATAGTTACCAACTGTGTTTGCAGTGAACTTTCATCTAGTTCGGGCCAGTGGTCAACATGGATCGAATCACTATGTCCAAGTTGTGACCACAACTCTTCGGATATATGTGGGGCAAATGGTGCAACACACATCAACAAGCTCTCAATAGCCTGTTCCCATGTTTCATTTTGACCAAAGCTATCTATTTTTAGTTTGTATAGGTCATTTAGGCATTCCATGGTAGCAGATATGGCGGTGTTGTATCTGTTTTGCTCTAGGTCAATAGTAGTTTTTTTGATCATTTTGTTGACTGCATACTGTAGGCTGGACTTGGTTTTGGGGTCAATATCTGATTGGCTAGCTTCGTTATATTCCTGAGTAATATTCCATAGCCGTGATAGGAATCTGTGCACCCCTGGCACACCCTTTTCGTCCCACCGGGCGGATAGCTCTAGTGGAGCGGCAAACATCAAATACATACGCAGGCTATCAGCCCCATAGCCACTTTCGATAATCTTTAGTGGATCAGGGCCGTTGCCCAGTGTTTTACTAAAAATCGCACCATCATTTGCTGTGACTTTTCCGTTATATAACATCTGCTTAAATGGTTCTGGATTATCTAGTAGTCCGAGCTTGTGAAAAAATCTGGTTATAAATCGTGCGTACAGCAAATGCGCCGTAGCATGGTCACCACCGTTATAAAAATCTATAGGCATCCATTTGTTAGCCCTGTCACTACTAAATATTGCTTGTTGATTGTGCGGATCGATATAGCGAAACATATACCAGCTACTACAGACATATGTATCCATCGTGTCGGTGTCACGTTCAGCCTGACCACCACATTTGGGACAATCAACTACTAACCAGTCTTTGGCCCTGGCTAGTGCACTACGACCATCACCACTTGGTTTAAAATCTGTTAATTCTGGTAATATTACTGGCAAATCCTGTTCTGGAACTGGTACGTTGCCACAAGCCTGACAGTAGATCATTGGTATTGGTGCACCCCAGTACCGCTGGCGTGATACACTCCAATCACGCATTTTATAATTTATCACCTGTTTAGCTACACCTTTTGCTTGCAAATCGGCAACTATTTGCGTTTTTGCTATAGCAGATGACAAACCATCGTACTTGCCTGAAGCAAATAATACGCCAGGATCAGTGATCGTAGGCCCTACATATGGCTGGTTAGCGTTATAAGCTTCTACGGCTTTTTGAGCGCGTTCAAGGCCATCTATCCAGTGACCACAGCCATCTGGCATTTTCTTTAGATCGTGCATTATTTTTGCAATATCTGACCATACTACCTCATAATCTTCATGTGGCTCTAGGGCTTGATCACCCTTGTCAGACGAATTTATTATTGCCAAATACATATAGCTAAACGAACGCCTGTTGCTGTCTTTGTTAGAATTGTAAAAATATGAATACGTTGGCCCGCCAAGCTTTATAAGCTTTTGAATTTTATGAAACCCGGCTTCTTCAGCTAGTTCACGAAGTGCAGCCTGTTCGTATGTTTCACCAGGTTCTAACCCACCGGAAACTAACCAGCGCTTGCTGTTTCTGGTATTTATGAGGCTCATATATTGTTTAATTTCGGGGTCATAGCCAACAACTACTGGACCTGTCACGTCTACTGGGTTTGGTAGTGGGGTGCCATAATCAGGGGCGACAACTTCTACTATGGGTAGATCATATTTTTGGGCAAATTCATTATCACGTTCGTCGTGAGCTGGTACGGCCATGATGGCGCCAGTACCATAACCAGACAACACATAGTCAGCTATCCAGATAGGAATTTTTTTGTTATTTGCTGGGTTTATAGCATACGCACCAGTAAATACACCAGTTTTATCATTGCCCGATTGTCGTTCTAGCTCAGTTTTTTTGGTTGCTTGTTTTATATAGTCAGCAACAGCCTGTTGCTGTTCTGGCGCAGTAATATTATTGACAATTTCATGTTCGGGTGCCAATACCAAAAATGTAGCTCCAAAAAGCGTATCTGGCCGGGTGGTAAACACTTTTATAGATTTTGGATTTTGGATTTTGGATTTTGGAAATATTTCAGCATACCACGAATTATTTGCAAGCATAGATTCAACTGAATCAAACTTGCTATCTGCATATTGTTCACAAAGTTCAAGTATTTCTTGTTCGTTATCCTTTGACCAGACTAATCTAGATACATTACCCTGTTTGTCTTTAAATATAAAGACAATATCGTCACCAATATATTCGTTCCAAAACCCGGGTTCGATATTTTTGCTTATTAATTCTTCATATTTATCAGATACGTCACTAGGAAAAGTAACACACAAATGACCCTGCTCAGTTTTTTGCACCACACTACCACCCATTTGCGCAATATCTTCTTCGGAAATATTTTTTTGACCCATAATATAGCTTCTACATTCTGTACCTGTCAATGCAAAATCGATTTCGGCGCCTTCGCTACGGCCTATCCAGTTTTTCTGCGCAAGTTTGACACTCTCTGTCCAGTCTAGGTCATCTGTTGCCTGTAGTATTTCATCGGCATATTCGGTTATTCTGAAGAACCACTGTTTTATCTGTTTTTTTTCTATAACAGGGTCATCTTTACCTTCATGGCGCCAACATTTGTTGTCAGATGTGACCTGTTCGTTGGCGAGCACAGTTTGGCATTTGCCACACCACCACTGCATGCGCACATCTTGATAGACTAGCCCGTGTTCATACATTTTACTAAATATCCACTGAGTCCATTTGTAGTACTCTGGTACACTGGTGGTAATTTCCTTTTCCCAGTCGTTACTCCAGCCCATTGCTTGGTATTGTTTGTGATAGCTAGGAATAATAGTTGCCATACTTTCCTGCGGGCTAACCCCTGCTTTGATAGCATAGTTTTCGGCTGGCAGACCAAAAGAATCCCAACCTACTGGGTTGTAGCTCTCATAACCCTGTTGTCTTTTAAAACGTGATTTAACATCACTTATTGTAAAATTCATTGCGTGACCAACATGTATCCCAGCGCCACTAGGGTAGTTAAACATACTCATGGCAATATACTTTGGCTTTTTAGATTCAAAGTCTGTCGTATAAACGTTAGTCTCTTGCCATATTTTTTGCCATTTTGGCTCTATTTCAGCCGGATTATATCGTTTCATATCCCATCATTTTAGCAAATTAGGATATTTCTGGGAATTGTTTTTGTTTCTTTGCTAGCCAGGTCGGGGATTGACGGACAAGATCTTGGGTATCTTTTGGGTATCTCAACATTAATTTGACTGCTTCTTCAGCATAGACACCATTTTGCGAGCCTTTGGCCAAAACAACTGTTTTTTGATTGAGATTTTTCAATATATATTCACCTGCTTCAACTGGACTTTTGGCCCGATAAACTCTACAACCATTTTGCTCCGCTTGGCCAGCAGTGTATTTGTTAGCATCAGCTCCAAGTGTTATAACTAAATCAAGCTTTTTAGGGTCACAATATTGGCCAACTTCTTCGTGAGCTTTTTTGGAATATTC
>CAYQBK010000060.1:0-6298 GCA_964415715.1 uncultured Candidatus Saccharibacteria bacterium | reverse complement strand
ACCAGCGGTGCTGGCTGTTAGTACTACAGTAGTTGGTGTAACTGTGGACTTGTCAACTTCTACACCTGGGCTAACTCCAAACTGATAGGCAATTCTTCCTATGGGTGATAGTTCTCCGGTGACTGGTATGACTATATTGGGGACTGAATTATTCATTGGTTTAGCTACACTAGGGGTTCCGCTTGGGCAACTTACTAGCAGCGTATTTTCAGGCGCATTGCTAACTGTAGCGCCACCTTGTGGGCAGGCAAGTACAAATTTTGCAACATCATTGACTGTATATTTTGGCATATCCGGTCCTGCTTGCCATTTAACAAATTTATCACCAACAAAACAAGCTGCAAGTACACCTGCTCCTGCTATACCTATTTTAATGCCCTTTCCCATTTACATAACTCCCTTAAATTAGGTTAAATAGTATCAAATATAAATATGCCTGTCAACTAAATACCCAAAATAGCAATAATATTATAAACAAACATATTTATGCTTGAGGAATTGGGTGAAACTAGTTTTTTAGTTGGGCTTTGGTGTTAGCCCAGTTAGCTCGGGCTAAAACTTGGTTTATTACGGTTGAGTCGGTTGATTTGGCCTGCACTAGGTTTTTTTGTTGGCCTACAACTAGGTCATAATTAACAGATGGGATAACGTTTCTATGATCATAGCTAGCGAGGCTAGTATTTAGACATGTGGTGTTATACTGGCATTTTTCTTCGATATTTAACCATTTGTCTAGCTGTTGAAGCTGTTCTGGGGTGTTAAAGTCTAGGCTAGCATCTAGTGCGACAGACCGCTGGACATCGGCTGTGCTTTGTTGGTCAAATATAAAGTTACCCATACTATAGACGATAAGTTTGTTTTTATAACTTTCAGTATTTTGAACCCAGTGTGGGTGTCCACCAGCAACGACATCAGCCCCAGCATCTACCATGGCATGATAGGTGCTAGTTTTGATACTGTCTGCGGTGGGTTGATATTCGACACCCATATGGGGCATGGCTATCGTGAAAAACTTGCTTGAATATTTATTAATAACAGCTATATCTTCGGGCTTTGGTATGGATATAACACCATGGTAGCCACACATGGCTATAGGTAGCTTGGTTTTTTTGGTAGAATTGTCCGAATATTTTACGTCTAGGCCAACATTGACTACTTTACAGGCTTTGTCATGTTCAGATGCCAGAAAATGGCCAAAATATTGGATATTACTTTTATCTAGATAGTTGGTGGTGGAGTTGTAGCCGACATCTTTGTCGATATCGTATATGTGATTGTTGGCTAGTGTCGCTATTTCGAACCATTTGGCAAACTCCCCCATAAATTCTGGTCGACAGTTCAGAGCTATTGCGTCCCACTGGGTTTGAAAATCAATATTTCTATCTGTTATAGGGCATTCGATGTCGGCTATCCAGGTGTTGTATTTGCTTTTGTCGTAGCTAGCTAGGCCCGAAAATGGGAACTGTATGGCGTTTGGCTCGTTGTTCAGCCGTTTGCGTTCGTATTGTCTACCCCAAAACACATCGCCAACCACTAGTAGCCTGCTACTGGCAGATATTATTTTGGGTTGTTCTTTTCGCTGGCTGGTGACACTAGTATTGGAACTGTTAACAGGTTTGGTGCCAAATATTTTATAACCTAAAAACAAAACTGGTACTGTTAGGATAGCAACCAAAGCTATTATCTTATATGGCACATTGCGTTTCCGCTTCACAATCATTATAAAAATTTTAGCATAAATACTATAAACATAGCGATCCCAATACAAAAACTGTCTTTATTGAGGCGATGAATTGATGAGATAAAAATATGTTTTTTATTATGAAGCATATCAAAAATAGCGAATTAAACTAAAAAACACCAACAATAATCTAGCGCCCATCTCCGAGGTGGGTTGTTAGTTTTATATTAGTCAACCATACTTGATAGTTTCAAGTAGTATGTTATGTGCGGTGCCAGCGTTGGCCATGGGCAGAATCGTTGATGCCTATTCCCTGTTTGGCTAGTCGGTCGCGAAGTTCATCTGATAGCTGCCAGTTTTTTGGCGTTCGGGCTTTTTCGCGGGCTAGCAATATATCTTTTTGCTCGGCAGTAATATCAGCCGACTCGATGTTTAGGCCCAATAGATCATGTATTTGCTGTAACAGCTGTTTAAAGCTGGCTAGGCTGGCAAGTGATACGCCATGAGTATTTGCGTAGTTTAGGCCTTCTTCAGCTGCTACAAGCGCTGTGGGTGTGTCTAGATCGTTATTTAGCGCTAGTAGTATGCCCTGGCTAGCATGTAGATACGCTAGGCTTTCGTCGCTAACACAATCTTCATCTGGTTCTATGCTAGTATCGTCAACTTGCCATGCCAAACAGGCAATATTTCGCCAGTTTTCTAGCCTGTTTTTGGCGGCGCTTAGGTTATCCCAGGTAAAGTTGCTTTCGCTGCGGTAGTGGCTTTGCAGTACAAACATTTTAAAATCGGCCGGATCATAGCCTTTGGTTTCTAGATCTTGCAGGGTGTAGGTATTGCCTAGGCTTTTTGATGCTTTGGTGCCATCACACAGCAAAAAGTTGTTATGAACCCAATAGTTGGCAAAGGTTTGGCCAGTGGCCGCTTCGCTTTGGGCTATTTCGTTGGTGTGGTGAACTGGTATATGGTCGATTCCACCAGTATGAATATCAATAGTGTTAGCTAGCTGGGTTAGAGCCATGGCGCTACATTCTAGGTGCCACCCTGGGAAGCCGACGCCCCATGGGCTTGACCATTCCATATCGCGTTTTTCACCCGCTGGGCTAAATTTCCACAACGCAAAGTCACTAGCATTACGTTTTTGGCTATTGTAGGCCACTCGGGCACCTTTTTGGAGTTCGGCTAGGTTTAGTTTGGCAAAGTCAGCATAGCTGGCAAATTTGCTGGTATCAAAATACACACCGTCGTCAATAATATATGTATAGCCTCTTGTTTCTAATGTTTTGACAAGCTCTATTTGTTCAGATATGTAGTCGGTTGCCCGGCCAATATTTTTCGGTGGTAGTAGATTTAGCTTGTTCATACCAGCTAAGAAATCGTCAGCATAAAACTGGGCTACTTCCCAGGCAGTTTTGCCCTCGCGTTGGGCACCTTTTTCAAGCTTGTCTTGCCCTTCGTCGGCGTCACTAACTAAGTGACCGACATCTGTTATATTCATAAATCGGTTGACGGTGTAGCCATTGGCTTGCAGGGTACGCACAAGCGTGTCCCAGCGAATATAGGCAACCCAGTTGCCAATCTGTAGGTAGTTATAGACTGTAGGGCCACAGGTGTACAGTAGCACTGTTTTGTCTGATATTGGTTTAAATTCTTCTAGCTTACGGCTTTTGGTGTTGTATAGTTGCATATTGTGCCCTTATTATTTTATTAACCCTATAGTATTACGGATAAGCTCATTTTTAAAATCTTTAATATCACCAGCAAAATCATCTACTCTAAACCCTGCCGCAAAAGCGTTTCCACCACCACCATATTTGCCAGCCAGTTCATTGGCTATTTTGATATTGCCACCACAGCGAATAGATCCGGTTAGCCGTTTTTTGTAAACTTTTAGGGCTATACCCACCTTGACACCGCTAACCATGAGCACTTCGCTGAGTATGAGTGGGCCAGGGTTATAGAGTGTGCCGACATCAAACAGCTCCGATTCCGGTATCTCGATAAGTGCTATCGAGTTATCTAGGAAAAATTCGGTTCGCTCGATAAGTTTGGCTTTATAGCGAAAAACATCTGGTTCCATTTTGGACATTTCTTTGCGAGCTTCTTCAAGTTTTGATCTATTTACTCCACTGTCGATAATATCTGCTACTCGCCGATATGTTTCTGGCGTGGCCATATCGCTTGTTAGGCCGAGCGTGTCAGACAATATACTTTGTAATATAAGTTCACTAGACAACTGGCTAAGTTTCCAGCCTAGGGCCTTTGCGATATCATACACAACTTCGCCTGCCGAGGCATAGCCAGGATTGTTGCTGATGACTGAAGCATACGGTATGTCGCAGTCAACTTCGCCGTGGTGATCAATAACTAGTACTGGTTTAGTAGCAACTGATATTTTATAGGGGCTGTCGTTTAGTTTTTCTAGTAGTCCGTTGGCAGATGTGTCGACAATGATACTAGCGTCAAATTTGCTTGGAAGCTCTTTTTTAACCCTAGACCAGCCCTCGATAAATTTCAAATACCCTGGTACTTCTACCCCGCAGTACAAATCTACAGTTTTGCCCATATCTTCTAGTATTGATTCTAGCGCCAGTGCTGTAGCAAGGCTGTCACCATCGGGATTATCAGCCTGGATAACAACAAAATGTTGGTTGTTTGATATTAGTTCATTGATTTTATCTATTTCGATTATCATAGGGTGGTTCGGCCCTCTAGTGCTCTAGTTAGTGTTATTTGATCGGCGTATTCTAGGTCGAGGCCTATTGGTAGGCCACGGGCTAGTCTAGTTATGGTTACATCTGATCCATTGAGTTGTTGTTGAATGTATAATGCAGTGGTTTCACCTTCGACACTGGCGTTGGTGGCTAGGATTAGCTCCTTGACACTATCTTCTTTTACTCTAGTTAGTAGTTCGTTGATATGTAGGTTTTCTGGATTCATACCGTCTATAGGTGAAATTAGCCCACCTAGTACATGGTAGGTGCCATGAAAACTAGCGGTATTTTCTATGGCGACAATATCAAACGGTTCAGCAACTACCGCAACAATTGTCTTGTCACGATCAGGGTTAGTATACAGTGGCGAAAGATCAAGATGGGCATCTATTATGGCAAAAGTTTTGGGACAAAATTTGATATTGCTATGTAGCTTTAAAAAACTATTGGCAAGTCTTTCGCTGTTGCTCTTGTCACTTTTTAGTAAATAGTAGGCATACCGTTCGGCGGTTTTGGTGCCGACACCCGGTAAACATGAGATTGCTTCTATAACATCTGATAGTGCTTTTGGTAGCACTTGGCTCATATATTTCCTATAGCCCTAGATCACCTAGGCCACCAAGCATTGGTTGCATTTTTTCGGCGGCAATTTTTTGACTTTTTTGGATGGCATCTTTGACGGCTTCTTCTACCCATTTTTCTAACTGGCCGATATCGTCAAGGTCAACATATTCTGGATCAATATGAATTTTTTTGATTTTCTGTTCTCCAGTTATCTCAACTACAACCGCACCGTCGCCAGCCGAGGCTTCGATAATCATTTTCTTTAGTTCGCTTTGTAGCTTGCGAACTTTCATTAACATTTTGGCTTGATCTATTTTACCCATTGTAAACTCCTATTATTTTACTTGCTTATATTTTATCACGTAAAGTGCTTTTGTATCGGGTGATCTTGACCATGCAACATAATATCTAGAAACTTGAAAAAAGCTTGCTAAACATATCGCCAATGTCACTAGCAATATGCCAGTCGTTCTAGCGAGTGGATTACGAGGAAAATAGCTAAACCAGCGTTTTAGCAGTTCAATGATGCCTGTTATTACAAATAAGTATAGCAAAGGCAGAAGTATCAATATGTGAGTTTGATATGCTGCGGATAAAGGCAATATCAACAATAATGTTAGTGTACAGCTAAAAACCAAAACAGTACGTTTGTATTTGAGTCGTCGAACAAAATAATATACTCCCATTACAAACATTGTAGCCGTAAATATATCAAGCAATGGCAGATTGCTGACATAAAGTAGCGGAAATGATTTGCTGTATACAAATATCCCAAATAATAGTGAGATAAGATTGTTGAAGTATTCAGGTAGAGTTGCCACACTCTGGTTAATGCCAAAAAATTCCCTCAACTGGCCAGGAGCAGCTAGCAAGCTATAGAACAAGGGAGCCAATAATACCAAGTACACCAAACCCGCTATGGCAAACTGCCAGATTTTAAGCTTTTTTAGTTTGTTGCGCGAATATATAATCACATATAGGACACATATAGTAACAATATAGATCATGTAGGGCACGTACATACTAAGACTTAGCGCAATAACAAATGTTAAGAAACTCAGAAAAACGTATTTGTTACTCCGAACGAGCCAGTTTAGGCTCGCAAATACGAGAGTCATACCAAGAATGATAGCCGATATTGGTATGGCCTGGTGAGTTAGATTTATCAATAAACTGTTTGTCATGAGTAACATTGTTGCGACTGTGGCCATTCTGGCATTGAACCAACGTTTTATGACTATAAAAAACAGCATCATTGCTAACATGCCAAAAATTGCGCTAGTAGCCCTACCTGCCACCAATGGGTTGTCGATAAATAGCTTGATTGTTCGAGGTACTAAAT
>CAYQBK010000059.1:0-1708 GCA_964415715.1 uncultured Candidatus Saccharibacteria bacterium | reverse complement strand
TTAACTGATACCTTGGTATTTATTAGTCCATTTGCCCTATCTGCTTCTGGTTGTAAATCAGCACTGTATATATTTGGCTTGACGGCTGCAGTCGATATTTTGATCTTTGCATCACTCATGTTAGCCAATGCCCAGCTTATTTGCCTAGCAATATGATGCGAGTTTGCACTAAAACCAACCACTTCTGGGTGAACCGTTACTTTATCTGTGCCCTTCTGTAAATAAGCATCTTCTGATCTGGTTTGGGTGTTGGTAATATATTGACGCAAATATCCGTCGACCTGCAAACTATTGATAGTTACTTTTGCCTGAGTGCTAGTTCTATCAATAAAAGAATATGGGTTCAAATGCGAAACTACAGCTTCACTAGCTACTTGCTCAAAATCATATTTTGGATTAAATGTAGCTGCTGGCACTGTTTTTGTCAGAGCTCCATCCTGAAAACTTATAGTTAAATCTTTTGAGGTTGTTTGCAGTAGCTCAACAATCTGTGGTTTTGTAAGCCCGCCGACGGAAACATCTCCAATTTTAGCAAAAGGCAAAGCTCGGCCTGAATATTTGGCATTAACCAGTACACCAACTCCGCCAAGCAAGGCAACTATAACAGCCAGTATAACAGCACCTTTGAACATGCCATGATAGATATTTATTAGAAGTTGTTCGTGTTTATAGGCTTTTGCATGCGATGCAAACTCATCGTAGGTATTACGTATACCTTCAGCAATAACCGCTGGCATTGTGGCAGTCTGAGCTTCTTCGAATACAGCTTGTTCTGTCTGTGCATCGTGCGACTCGAAAACAGCACTACCAGCATATTGTGGCAATGTGTTTGGTCTAGGCGCTTCTATTGCAGGTACATTTTCAAAACTAGGCCGCTGCGAGACTTCCCTGTTTTGTACACTAGCAAAATTACGCCGTGGACGCGGATGTTTAAAGTCCACAGGTGTTTTTTCCTTTATATTTTATCCAAAGTGCGAGTTTGGTTTAACTTGACTTATGTAAAATCCCTGCCCCACCTGATCTATTTCGACCGTCTAAAACAGATTTTTCTGCCGTCTATGTATCAACAGATACCTTTCTGTCAGATAAAATCAGTTTTAAATCGTCCGAAACTAGCTCAGACTGAAACTAGGTTTTGTATAAGTCAAGTAAGTTTTTATATGTCTTTTGGTGCGAGCTTTTTAATGTTTAAGCTTATTACTTACAATATACCCCATATGCAGAGATTCTGTCAACCCTATATTGCTTCTTTGACTACAGAATATACTGCATTGTTAGACCCTGTTACTTGAGCCCATAGCTGGTCACCCCAGCTCCAATGCCACCATTCGGTCGGGTTACAAGCAAAGCCTGTTTCTATGCCAAACAGCTTGCCCGTCATTATGGCAAATAATATTCGTCGATTTTCACGAATAATGACATCTGTTTCATCTGGGTTTTTTAATGTTTCAAAATAGTCAGGATAGTTTACCAAGCTAGTGTCTGTGCGTACTTTTTTAAATAACACATCTACGTCTTCTACATAGCCACATTCGGATTGCTTGTAGCGTATGGTCATGTCAAACGCTCCACCTGTGGCGTGTGGCGCCGGGCTGCTAGGCTGAACTGATGGTTTAGCTATTAGCCTAGTTAGTCTTTTTTTGAGATCTATATCTGATATATTAGGGTATTGTTTTTTCACCAACGCCGGAAAAGTTTCTTCGTATAA
>CAYQBK010000058.1:0-4112 GCA_964415715.1 uncultured Candidatus Saccharibacteria bacterium | reverse complement strand
CCATGCGCAGAGTCGACTAGTATAATATCAACCCCGGCTTTGACGAGTGCCTCGACTCTCTCTTCGTAGCCCGGGCTAGAACCAACCGCTGCTCCAACTAGCTGACCTGCCTTTTTGACAGTAGTTACTTCTTTAGCTTGCTGGGGAACTGTAAGGTTGCGGTGAATGATACCCACACCTCCTAGTTCGGCAAGTTTTATTGCTAGTAAACTTTCGGTAACTGTATCCATAGGTGATGCCACAAAAGGCATATCTATGGCTATATTTTTTGTAATCTTAGTCTTTAATGATATGTCTGATCTATCAAAACCAGAGTAATTTGGTTTTAGTAGAACGTCGTTGTATGTGAGTGCAATAGATAGTTTTTCCATACCTCAGTTTACCACGCAATTTGTCTTAACTGCAAAAATTATTCGTAGCATTTAGGACAGTTTTTGATGGTTATTTGTTCATATCTAGAACATTATTTGCAAGCATAAATTTTACAAATTCGTCAGCTACATTGGTGTTGGCATTTTTGTTTGGGTGAGAGTCAAATGGTATAAATCTGCGGTATTGTTTAGCCAACATGTTGGCCTGTTTTCCATGTTTTTCAGCAAGTTGATCAAACAGATTAAAAATCTGCACATTTGTTCCAAAGTTTGTCTCTGTCAACCAATTTGACAGTTCTCTTGCTCGAAGAGCATTTTGTTGGTTTGTTTTTAGTGGAATTAGCGGAGGGGATGTAACGATGATTAGCCTAATGTTTCTTGATGCAAAATAGTTTGCAATAGCAGTGTAGTAATCTTTAATATTTGATAATTCATTTGAACTAGATATGTTTGAGTTTGGATAGCAAGATTTGATAATCACATTATCAAACTGACAAACAAATTTTATGGTTTCAAGATATGTGTCGCTATTATCATTCAAAATCGTCGCATAATCTTTGGGTTTAGTATTGTTATCTGGGAAGTTTAATTGGTATTTTACGGTACCATTTTTTGAGCGTAGTATATTTGTATTTACATTGAAGTCATTGAAATCTATATCTGAAAGGGGGGGGTCAGTTTTTCATACAGTTTACCATCTGTAATGATATTTTCACCGACTGAGCGATGTATAAATAGTATTTTATTCATTTTTTAAGTCTAACATTTTACTTTGAAAATCTTAAACTATACTAGTTTTATTGATAGTAGCCGGCGGTGCCGTGGTTTATTTTGGGGTATATTTGGCTATATATTTTGTTTGCTTGATCATTTGTGATCGAAGCCTCAAGGCTACGCAAGGTTACACGAACTAGTATATTTTTTTGGTTTGGTTTTATGCCGAGTTTTTCAACTGCAACTACTGGTAAGCAGACGTAGTTTGTCGTCGATAATATTTCCACAGATTCTAATAGTGGCTCGTTGGCACCTAGTGCTTGGCGTATTTCTTCGTTGATATCTTCTTCGACATAGCTAGTAGGTACACTATATGACATATCGCGTTTTATGGCTGGCTGATCTGACACCTCGATATATTTATTCAAATTTTGCATTTGTTTAGCTATAGCCGGGTTTTTTGAACGCAAATAACGAATATCTGGTATTTGTTTTAGTGTCATTACTAGCCTATCTAGCCCCATACCTAGCGCCCAGCCACTATACATACTGGGGTCTAGCCCGGCATTTGATAGTATTTGCTTGTTGATAAGTCCGCATTCTAGTATTTCGATATCGTTGTCATCATTTATGGCATTTACTTCTATACCTTGCTCGGTGTAGGGGTGGGGTGAATCTACTATGCGCAGCTTCCAGCCTGGCGCCGCGGCTTCGGCAATAGCACGAACTGTTTTTAGTAGGTCTGATTTAGTAATATTATTATTTTTGCAAACACGCCACATTTCTAGCATGTGGACCTGGCCAACATGCTTTTTATCTGTAACGTCACGCCTATAGGCTAGCCCTGGTAGTAGTATAACGACATCATCCCAGTCTGTTCGCTTGGCAAGCTCACGCAAAATACCAGGTATTTGAGCGGTGGTATGGGTACGAAGTATGTGTGTGTTATCTACATAATGCGTGTAGGTCGAAGACCGGCTAATGTTATCCTTGGCTATGTTTAGATTGTCATAGTTGTCTTTAATGGAAACTATTGGGTCTTTTCGGTGTATTTCTATAGTCGAACTCGGGTGAATAGAGCGAACTCTATCTGCAATTTTTTCGTAGACTAGTTTAATAGCATGCGACTTTGGGTCATTGGTCAAATCTGGGATGCTTAGATATTCATTTAGCTGTTGTTTGGTTATTGGTTTGATATACATTTTCATAATTATTCCTTGTTTAGATATTAAAAAAGCCCCACTAGGGGGCTTGTGCTATTTGTGGCAGATTTTAGTACATAAAGCCAGCCAGACCCCCACGAGTAGAGGTCATAAAAAATGAGTTGTTGGCTAGGCTATTCATACAGTTAATTGTATCATAAAATATAATAATTTGCAAGTCTGAGGTATTAGTCGGCTATTTGTTTAACGTAAACATAACCTGTTATGTATAATGAGGCTACTGAAACTATAAAGCTTGCGATAAAGCCAATGACAGGTATCCATACAATTAGTGACGTAGCAAAATTAACCACCATAAGCACTAATATAACAACCACTAGCCACTGCCAGTTTTGTTTGGCTAGCTCATAACCCTGGTTGATAGCTTCGGAAACGCTAAGGTTTTTGTCTATTAGCACGTATGGAACGAACATAGTGAAAAACCCAACAGCAAGCGCAAAAATAAACGCTAGTGGGAGTAGGATAAATCCAATACCAATAGTCAATAGTAGGGCTGAAGCAATTACAGGTAGTATTAAAGCCAAAAATATTAACAGATAAACCCCAATATATCGAAGAATAAACTGAACTGATTTGTCCCAGGTGTTTTTAAAATCAATTTTGTTACCTTTTGCACTCTCGAGTTGTAGTATTACGTAAGCAGGCGCGAATATGACTGAAATAACACTTGCTGCAAGCAGTAGCACCAATGCAAATACGACAGATCCCGCGTTGAGCGCATGGCTTGAACTCGAGGCTACACTTGTCACAACGGCGGCTCCACCAAATATAAATGCAATAGCAAAAGCAACTAAAGGAACAAGCCAGACCAGCACCAGCGTGCCAAGATTCAGTGTGAATGCATCCCAGATACCCCGCCAGCTAGAAAACACCCAACTAAGCTTTTCGCCAAAATCCATATCTGTCTTTGGTTTTTTGTCTGCAGTCTTTTTTGGCTGTGCGGGCTGTGATTTGATCGCCTCTGGTTTTTGACTAGTTTTTGCAACACTAGCGTTTTTTGGAGCTACCTTTTTAGTGGTTGATTTCTTTGCATTTTTTGAAACTGGTTTTGGCTTATCTGATGTTGCCATAATTTCCTCCTTAATATAATATGTTTAATATAATCATTACGATTTCATTTCGTCAATACTTTTTACAACGCAGGACTAACGGTTTATAATACAGATATGAATTTATCAACCCAACCATATAAGGGCACACGTGATTTTTACCCTGAAGATAAACGTATACAGAACTATATATTTGATGTATGGAAAAAAACCGCTAAAAGTTTTGGATATATGGAATATGATGCACCGGTTGTAGAGCCTCTGGAGCTGTATTTGGCGAAAAGCAGTCAAGAAATAGTAAATGAACAAACATACGCGTTTGAAGATAGGGGTGGTCGCAAAGTTACACTTCGTCCGGAGATGACTCCAACAGTTAGCCGTATGGTAGCTGGACGCCGCCAAGAGCTAGCATATCCATTGCGACTGTTTAGCACGCCTAACCTATGGCGCTACGAACGTCCCCAGCGCGGGAGGTTGCGTGAACACTGGCAGTTAAATGTTGATCTGTTTGGTGTTGATAATATTTCTGGTGATCATGAAATATTGCTATTGACCGACAAAATAATGCAAAATTTTGGTGCCAAGCGTGATATGTACACTATAAAGCTAAATTCGCGCAAACTAGTAAACTACATATTACATGACTATCTAAAGCTTGATGAGGTAGAGGTGTCAACAGTTATTCGGCTGATAGACCGTATGCATAAAATGCCACCAGCAGAATTTGCCGGGCTGTTAGATGCCACTATTAGTCC
>CAYQBK010000057.1:0-13885 GCA_964415715.1 uncultured Candidatus Saccharibacteria bacterium | reverse complement strand
GTATTCTAAAAAGGTTATCGAGGCAACAAAATATATCAAAAAACACTACAAAGTCGACGTTATTGCGGGCAGTATTGCCACTGCCGATGGCGCCAAGGCGCTTATCGAAGCTGGTGCCGATGGGCTGAGAGTTGGCATGGGTCCTGGCGCAATATGTTCTACCCGCATAGTTTCTGGCATGGGCGTCCCCCAGCTAACAGCCCTATTTGACACAGCAACGGTCGCCAAAAAGTACAATGTCCCAATAATAGCTGATGGTGGCCTCATAAATAGTGGTGATGTAGTCAAAGCCCTGGCAGCTGGCGCATCAACTGTCATGATGGGCAAAATGTTCGCAGCTACCGAAGAATCTCCTGGCGAAATAGTATTACTACCATCAAACAAAGTTCCCACCAGGTTTCAAAGCATATTGGACGGTTCAAAGGAATACCAGTTCAAAGTGTATCGTGGGATGGGCTCACTAGGAGCAATGAAACGTGGTTTAGAAATAAGCTCCGAAGACGAGTTCCACGGTAAAAGCTATCAGGGCGATACGCTTATAGCCGAAGGAGTCGAGGGACTAGTACCCTGCACTGGACCGATCAAAAAGCTTGTCGACCAATTCGCTGGTGGTATATATTCGGGCATGTATTATGTCGGTGTCAAAACCATACCTCAGCTAGCCGACGAAGCTGAATTCATGCAGATAACTCAGGCATCGTTAACCGAAAGTCACCCACACGATTTGTTTATCACGGAAGACGGGGGGAATTATCAATAATGCAACATGATGAAACACTAGTTATTTTAGACTTCGGATCACAGTACACTCAGTTTATTGCTCGAACAGCCAGAGAAGCTGGTGTTTACAGTGTTGTGTTGCCGTATAATGTAAGCTTGTCTAAAATCAAAGCACTCAACCCAAAAGGCATAGTACTATCTGGTGGACCAAATTCTGTTTATGATAAAAATGCGCCAGGTTTCGATGAAAAATTATTAGATTTAAATATACCTATCTTAGGTGTATGTTATGGCTTGCAACTACTCGCTCAGTACTTTGGTGGCAAAGTTGTCGCATCGGATATTCGTGAATACGGCAGAGCGAATATTCAGGTCACAAATCAAAGCAAAATTATCGATAAAAAGTTTAGCGACAGCGTAGTCTGGATGAGTCATGGCGACCATATAGACACTGCGCCAGCGGAGTTTGATATTGTTGCCAAAAGCGGTGATCTGATAGCGAGCATTGAACACAAAATACGTCCAATATTTGGCTTGCAGTTTCATGTTGAAGTTCAGCAAACACAGTTCGGCATGCAAATGCTTGGTAATTTTATAGATATATGTGGATTTTCACGTTCGTGGAAGCCTGGCTCGCTTATCGATACCCAGGTTCCTGCCATTAAAAAGCTCGTTGGTTCGCACAATGTTATTTGTGCACTATCTGGTGGGGTTGACTCTTCGGTTGCAGCTACCATAGTTGACCGGGCAGTAGGTAAACAGCAAACTTGTATTTTTGTAGATAACGGATTGCTACGCAAAAATGAGTACCAAGACATACTAAATATGTATAAACATCTGGGTCTAAATATTGTTGGTATCAACGCTGCTGAGCGATTTTACAAAAAGCTTCGTGGCGTTACCGACCCAGAACAAAAGCGTAAAATTATCGGTGGTGAATTTATAGCTATATTTGAAGAGGAAGCCAAAAAAATAAAAAATGCCAAATTTTTGGTCCAAGGCACACTATATCCAGATGTTATTGAAACATCCCGATCACTTATTGGCCCATCAGTAAATATAAAATCACATCACAATGTTGGTGGCTTGCCCGAAAAAATGCACCTCAAACTTATAGAACCCCTGCGCGAACTTTTCAAAGACGAAGTCCGCGAACTTGGTAACGCCCTAGGCTTACCAAGCGAAATAGTCCAGCGTCAAGCGTTCCCTGGCCCTGGTCTAGCTGTGCGTATTGTTGGTGAAATAACCAAAGAACGCGTTAAAGTACTGCAAAATGCCGACGCTATCGTTCGCGAAGAAATAGAAAAACGACCAGACATACGAAAAACACTATATCAATATTTTGCTGTATTATTACCTGTCAAATCAGTTGGCGTTATGGGCGACCACCGCACCTATGAAAATGCTGCAGCTATCAAGGCATTTACATCGCGAGATGTTATGACGGCCGATTGGGCACGATTGCCATATGATCTACTAGAAATAATGTCACGGCGGATTGTTGGTGAAGTTCCTGGTATCAACAGAGTGGTTTACGAGATTACTACCAAACCACCGGCCACTATTGAGTGGGAATAGATTTATCTTTACATTTGATTTTGGCCGTCGAACAGGGCTGAAACGCTTAGGCCATCATAAACTGCGCCTATGGCAGATGCCAACAGTGGCGCTATAGATAATACTTTTATTTTCTTGTGTTTTGCTTTTGATGCTAGCGGTAAAGTATCGGTAACTATTATTTCACTAAAGGCCGACTTGTCGATACGTTCCATGGCTGGGTCGCTGAATATACCATGGGTTGTAACACCATATATCTTTTTTGCCCCACGCTCTTTTAACAAGTTTGCCGCTGCACACATTGTGCCGGCAGTGTCTATCATGTCATCAATAATAATACAGGTACGACCCTCTATATCACCTATTAGGTGCCTGGCTTCAGATTCACCATCTTTTTTATGCGACACGCGCTGTTTGTGTATCACTGCTACTGGGCAAGCTAGTGCATTGGCGTAGCGTTCGCTAGATTTAACCCGACCTGCATCTGGTGATACTATCGTTATTTCGTCGTTCATAAAGTTTTCTTTTATGTATTTTACTAGCACTGGTGCGGCTATCAGGTGATCAAACGGACCATTAAAAAAGCCTTGTGACTGACCCGAATGCAGGTCTATACTCATTATTCTGTCCACCCCAGCAACGCTAAACATATCTATAACTAGCCTAGTTGTAATAGGCTCACGGCCACTCGCCTTGCGATCTTGCCGAGCATAGCCTAAGAACGGACACACGGCGGTTATCGAATGTGCCGAAGCCCTCTTGGCTGCATCTATCATGATTAACTGTTCCATGATAGCTGTGTGTATATCAGGACCTATGTGACTTTGCATTACAAATACATCACATCCACGGACAGATTCTGTCAAATAGCAGTTTATTTCACCATTAGCAAATTTACCCAAATGCACAGGAGTGAGTTTAACCCCAAGTGTTTTCGCTGTAGCCTTAGCCAACGCCGGGTGAGTATTTCCCGTGATTAGCTGTAAATTATCCCTTGATCGATATACCATTTATATTAGTTTACACCTCTTTTATATATTCTTCTATATAATTCTACACATACAAAAACCGCCCATTACCTATTCCACGGGCTCAAGCCGAACACACAGTTAACTTTTAGCCTGGCGACTAACTACGTTTTTTCAATTTCACTAAAAATCATCTTAGCACAAAAGTCAAACTCTGAGTCGCGCAACGATCCAACGAGGCTGGACACGCCCGGTTTCATTTCTTTCTGTCGGCAAAGCCGACATGCTTACCAAATATTGGTAGCGATTTGATGATCACCATTTATCCCTAGAACAAGTTCAAGATTATCCGGCACTAACACTTGAATATCATGCTGTACCTGTGCCCTATTGTCAGCTGCGTGCATATAATTTGGATAGCTAATCTCATTTTTGGGATCAAATTCACACGGTAATGCATATTTTCGACGAATACATAGCTTCGTGTCGAAAGTTTGTTTGATTGCGTCATTGCCCTCAACCAGCAAAGTGCGAACTGTTGTCCCAATTAGACGCGCAGCACCCTGAATTTTCCAAATATCATTGAGTTCTCCCCTGATATCAAAAAGAATCGGCTGATGTTTACGTAACTTGATATAACTCATGAAAATATCTTCAACTTTAATAATCGTGATATCTCGCTCAGCAAACTCGCGGTAAATATCGTATTCACAAGTCGTTGCAACACCCTCGCTCTTTATGTAGGCAAAACTCACTTCCCTCGACATATCACCTCGCCTTATTGTATGCAGCCAATATTTCTTTTAGACCAATACTATGGCGAAACTCAATTTTATCAATTGTGTCTAGATTTACCCATTCAGGTACATCATTTGTGTATGTCTTCTCACTATCGGTGATATTGCTATTGTGCAACTTTCCTTTAATGTCGGTAGCGGTGACGTAGAACTGGTAAGATTGACGTGCAGGCGTCTTTTCGTCCCGTTTAAAAAACGTTGTCGCGTGATGAATAAGCTTGCCTGATGTCGCGATCAATCCCGTCTCTTCTTCAACTTCTCGTACAAATGCCTCTTCGAGTGTCTCGCCTTTTTCGACGCCGCCACCAATAATACTGTATCCGTTCCACTGTCTGGTGAGCAGGATTTTATTATCTTTTATAATCACCGCGTAGACACCGATTCGAACATCAAGGTCATCAATTGGTATATCGTATTCATTGCCAAAAACATCTTTACAAATTACAGTATCTGCCATGATTATTTATCTTCATACTCATTAAAGTATTTTGTTGGATCTTCGACTCTAGCATCTCTGAACCCTTTTTTGCGCTCCTCGCAGGCATAGCACTCGCCGCAGTGATACAGGAGGCGTTCATTATGTTTGATGGGCGTCCAACAAGTCATGGTGTGCTCCATAGGTATCTCGTGTTTTGTTGCCCATTCAATTTCATCTTTTTTAGAAAGAGACCCGTCAGTGATGTTTTCATCAACATTTATTGAGAGAATCTGCCAATCCCATTCTTTTGTCATTTCGCAAATTGCTAACGTATTAACCCTAGCATTGCCAACATTAGCAATACTATCAGTAGAGATAACACCGTTACAAATTGTCCGAACATCATCTCCTATTGCAACAGCATACTGAGTCGCAAGCATTTGCATAATAAAATCACGCATTGGATAACGGTGAGTTTTAGCATATTCTTGCAATTTATCCTTAATTTCTTCAGGTGGCACTTTTATGTTTGGCTGAAAAACTTCATAAAATGAGTCTGCCCCATAACGTTCCTGAAAGTACTTTGTGAAAAATCCAATAGAAGCAATCTCACCTTCTTGATTGCGTGAATCCCGATTCACATACATCGGATAAAGTTGCATATCAAAATCTTCAATTAATCGAGCTGCTGTAGCAATAGAATCGTATCCACCTGATATCAGCATAACTGCCTTTCTGCTTTCAGGTATTTTTGAAATCCAGCCACGTTTTTCTTTTAGCAACTGATCGTAGGGAGTAGATACGCTCAATGATTCACTCCATTGAGTACAGGAACGCGCTGCTCAACTGGTGCCAATTCTTGCAAATAATTAAATATAACATCCTGCGCCTTCTCAAATGTATTCTCGTAAATGTGAACATCTGTAACGAGTCCGTCAAGTCGTCCAGGTTCGATACATGTCTCAAGTCTTTCTTCGAGCAGTCTGCGAATATTATTAGCAATCATCGAGACTACGATCATATCGCCAGCACCTTTTTGAAAACCGTCCCACGAACGCATAAAGAGGGTTAAGTCAAGATATACCTTATTACTGCGTTTTGTGACGCGAAATTGCAGTGCCGTAATACACGGCAAGTAGTCATTCCATGGACTGTTAGTTACGGCCTCATAATCCTCATATGTCGGGAAAACCATCACGGCTTTCTTTGATTCAGGTATCTTTGCAAGACGATTTACCACAAAGTCGATCATTTTACCTTCTTCGAGCCGTTTCTTGTAGCTTTTCGCGCCATTCCTGAATGACGGAGTGATATCAAAATCAGTCATTACATCAGACTCGAACACTACCTTTTTCATAGCATTGATTTTATCCTGGTCACCATATTTCGCAATCAATTCATCATTTACAGTAGTAGTTTCAGATGCAAACCGCAGGTTGCGAACTGCAAAACGACCACGATTTTCATCTAGCTCAAAATTTCCATTTTTCAGAATAGTTTCAACCATCTGAAGCCATGTTTCACCAAGTGTTTTTCCGTAGACTACATAGCCCACATTCTCAATACGTTCTATCATGAACTTAGTATACATTATCTTGTACACTAAGTCAATTTTGTATGGTACGCGAGAAAGGACTTGAACCTTCACGCCTTGCGGCACTAGCTCCTAAGGCTAGCGTGTCTACCAATTCCACCACTCGCGCATACCTGAACCACTTAAAGGTTCTTATTATTTAAAAGGACTTGGTCACGTTCCGCGACCCCGCAACTACATCTTTCAAAACAAGTTTTGAAGAGTAGATTGCCTTGCGAAATGCCACTGGCATTTCTCACCTTCACGCCTTGCGGCACTAGCTCCTAAGGCTAGCGTGTCTGGCACAATTCTACTTGCCAGGATCTGGCAAATCGATTTTCGCCCCCACCTCGTCTTGGCGACTAAAGTCGTACCAGGACTACGGTCTTGCAAAGCACCACTGGTGCTTCTCACAATTCCACCACTCGCGCTAGAATTGCACAAATGTTATTGTACATATTTGCTGGCATTTTTTCAAATTATTTATAACAAACTCAAAATACTCATATTTTATGATTTTTATAAAACACCAGGCTACCATCGGCGTATGATTTATCACCTACTATATTAAAGCCTTCAAAACCAGGACGCATATAATTTTTGGGCAACGACAACACATATAAACCACTATTTTTAACATTCCGCACAAGCTTGGCTAGTTGTTCAGGCACTATGTGGTCATATGGCGGATCGGCTAATACTATATCAAACTTGGTTTCAAAGTTGTGATCACTCCAGCTAGCACAGTTAGCCTGGGTAAGCTTGCTATTAGTTATGTGAAGTTTTTTTATATTTTGAGCTATGGATATATACGCAGCTTTTTCGGAATCTAAAAACACTATGCTACTAGCTCCCCTACTAAGCGCTTCTATGCCCAACGCTCCACTGCCTGCAAATGCGTCTAACACACTTAAGCCTGTTATGTCGCCAAGAGTGTTAAATAGTGCCCCCCGCATTCGCTCGCCCATAGGGTGGGTTTTGTGACCCTTGGGACTATCTATTATTTGTCCCTTATATATACCTGATATTATCCGCATATTGCCAGAATATAGCTATTATTACCAAAAAACAAGGACACAATTTCCAACAGGGGTTAAAAGTGGTAAAATCCAGACATGAAGAAGCTATGGATACTACCAATAATCGTTGTTACAGCCCTACTGTTCACAGTCTTAGGTATTTACATAACTAAAGCCCAAAAGCCCGTACAAAACGCTGTAAATGCGCCACAGCCTATATCTGTACCACTAGACGCTAACAAGATATTAGAACTAGTAAATGCAGAGCGTGCCAAAGTTGGTGTTGCGCCATTAGTAAGCGATCCACGGCTGGTGGCTAGTGCACAAGCTAAAGCTGATGACATGGTGGCTAATAACTACTTTAACCATGTAAGCCCAGTGACTGGTAAACATGGTTACGAGAATATACCTAAAGGCATGTGTGTTATGAGTAGTGAGAACATCCAGTCAAGCCCCAAAGAGGGCGATAACAACCATGATGCAGTTACTTGGTGGATGAATTCCAAACCACACCATGATGCAATGCTGGATGCCAGATATAATCTCACAGGGATAGGCACAGCTTATAACCCTAAGCAAGACAGGTACATTTCAGTCCAGCACTTTTGCCAAACAAACTAATTTAGACTCAATTGTTAAAACTCCTAGCGCAAAAAGGAGAACCAAACAATGAGTTTTTGGAACGATTTCAAAGCGGGCGCAAAAAGTACCCCAATAGGTGGACTAGTAGACGCAGTAAAAGACTATGTAGAGCCAGGTTTAGGGCTAAACCCGGTTAATAGAGGCTCCCAAGGCGACTGGAACAAGGCCAACCCGCTAATATTCCCTACTGCAGGGAAAGGCGCACAAGGTGTGACTCCAGATGGCAACGACCTAACCCCTCCAGGTGGAAGCACCAGCTATTCTAACGGTGGTGGCTCATATAGCGCTGCACAATCAGCTGCAGCAGCTCAGGCAGCAGCACAGAGGCAAGCAGATATAAACAACGCTCAAAACGCCTACAACGAGGCTCAGTTTGGACTTGATCAGATAGGTAAACAGCGCAGTATTGGTTTAGATAACATAACTAACTCATTTACTAACTACCGAAACACCCTAAACGGTCAAAAAGCTACTAATGAACGAGATTACAACACTAATCGTAATAAAATTAGCGGTTATGAACAAGCCCGATCACAGATAAACGAGGGAGTACGTCAAAAAGCACAAGGCTTACAAAGGTGGCTAGCTAGTTTTGGGGCTGGCGATAGTGAAATGGCAAGAGTTATGGCCCCCTACGCTGCTGCAAGAGTTGGATCACAGCAAAAAGCGCAGCAAGAAACTACTTTTTCTAATAACTTAGGCCAAATGGATACCGGTTGGAATGACTACATGGGCCAATACAACAAACAGCTACAAGACATAGCCCAACAGGAACATGAAAAACGTAACGCCCTAGAAGCCCAGATGCTAGAAAAGCAACGGGCTGGTGAGGATGCAAGAAGCCAAGCCCAGAGTGCCCTAACCTATGCACAAAGCGGTAACAGCGCACTAGCTAATCAGCAACGTGAAGCAGCCCTAAATGGTATGCACGCTATACTACAGCAAATAGATGACCTACAAAGGCAATATGCTAACCCTGTAGCACTTACAGCGCCTACATTTAAACCAATTGATGTTGCACAGTACATAGTGGACAAAACACCTGCAGTGCAAGGTCAAACTAATACACAGGAAGCAATCGATCCAAGCTATCAGAACCTGATACTCAAAAAATACCAAGAAGATAACTTGTACTAAGGAGGCATGACATGCCCTCATTATTTCAGAATATAAAGAAAAAGGCTGAAGAGATTGCAGGTGGCGTATGGCGACAAGTAAATCCGCTAGATCATGGAGCTACTTACTCTAACCCTAACCCACGCTCACAACAGCAACAAGCGCCTCAGTCGCAACCTCAACAACAGTCACAACCATATCAACAGCCGAACCAACCAAGCCAACCACAATACAAAAACCCTTTTGCAGTTAAGCCTATACAGGCCCCCGGTCTAAATCTAACTCAATCAAAACCTGTTAATTTGACAGTTCAAAGCCCTAAACTAACCCAACCAAGTTATGGCAGTGGTATAGGTGGGCTTTTTAACCATGTCAAAGATGCTTTTGATGCTAATACACCACAAGATCAGTGGAAACGAAACCAACGATCACCTGCAACGCCTAACCAGACATACGCACAGCAACAGGCTACTAAAGGTATAGATGGCGGTTCAATAGCCAACAACCCACTTCAAAGAGCTGGTGTTATAGCTAAGAGTTTTGCAAAGCCTGTAGCACAGTTTGCTAACCAAGGGGCTATGACAGTTGGATCTGCAGTAGATACTGGCAAGATGTTGGTAGGACAAGCCACAGGCAACCAAATCGCTGCCAACAATGCTAGTAGAAACATAAA
Source organism: uncultured Candidatus Saccharibacteria bacterium (assembly GCA_964415715.1). Classification (GTDB taxonomy): domain Bacteria; phylum Patescibacteriota; class Saccharimonadia; order Saccharimonadales; family CAIOMD01; genus DALYDK01. Next base: position 4,402 of record CAYQBK010000057.1, on the reverse strand, counting down.
CTATGCCCATCAGTACATGGATCAACAAGGTCATGGACTACTAGGAGCTGGTACACCATTTAAAAACGCCCAAGAAGCACAAAGTGGCAACCTGGGCACAGGGCTAAAACGTATTGGTGGTAACACGCTTGCAACTATGGCTAGCGTATATGCGCCTGGTAAAGGTGGAACTGCCCTGCTAGGAGCAGAAACTGGATTGAAAAATGCCCTACTCACAGGGGCTAAAACAGCTACAGTTAGCGGTATTGGTTCAGCTGGTGGTCAAATACAGCAAAATGACAGGATAGATCCTAAACAGCTAGCTATTGATACAGCTATAGGTGGGGCACTACCAGTTGCAGGATATGGGCTAAATAAAGGCTTTAATATGGCTAAACCTGCTGTAAGTAATGCTATCAACGATGTTAAAGGCAATATAGAGTTTAAACAATGGGCAAAGAATAGAACGCCTGAGCAAATAAACCTGGCTAGAGCATTAAAAAAAGGCTCAAGCGAGCCAGTTGATTTTGGTAATTTATCAGATAATAAGCTACAGCAGTTAAACGCAGCACGTAGTAGCAATGGTGAACTACCTGTTAACAGCCAAGTTAATGTTCATCCAGCTGTTGTACAGAAATTAGCAGATAAAAGGGTGGCACTCGATGGCCTTAAGCCCACAACTGTCGCTGATATAGCATATAGCGCTGTCCACAACAATGACACCCAAGTGCTAGGCTCAAAATACCCACACATCAATGCTTTAGCGAAATTCAAAGATGGAAAAGCTAACTTAGGATTTGTTAGTGGCGATACAAACAACAACATATCGCTTAAAAGCGTATATGCCCCTCAGAAGCCTAGAGACATAATGGGTGCTTTAGGTTACAAAAAAACTCCTACTAAGATTGCTGGTGTCGATGACACGAGGTCTTTTGGGAGTGATAATACTATACCAAACTCTACCCCTAAAGTCAATAGCCTATTTACCAAGCTAGATCAAAAAGGCTCAATCAAAAACCCACTAGTAAATCCTGACGGTACACCAAAGATAGGTGGAACGCCAGTAGAGAAGACCCCTACCGCACCAATAGCACCAGTAGAAAAGCCGTTGACGCAAGATCAAACTATAGCTAATGCATTAGGTATGCCATCCGACCAATTGGCACAGGCCCAAGCAGATCATGCTAGTAGTTTGTCGATGGTAAACTCGGACCGCCAGAAAATAGCCACTTCAGACCCTCAATTACCCAAAAACATACAACCCCAAACAGGCCAAGTCCAAGGGGAATTATCACAAGTGCCCATATCCTTTGTTTGCAAAATATGCTTCATTTAGTAAAAAATATACTAAATATCGATGATTTTATGTCCGTAAACATATTCAATACGTGTGTTACCATATTGTTTAACGACAGTATCTTCATTTGGGTAAGTATGACCATGCAGAAGCACTTTTGGAGAATATTTATCTATATAGTTACGCAAAGCATCAAAACCCTGATGGGCAACTTCTTGTTCATCATTTATACCTCGTGGTGGACAGTGACAAATGAAAATGTCCACCTTTGGAAAATCTTCCATCAATCGCAACGCTTCTTCTTGAGTGTACATTATTGCATCTGGGTTTGGTTTGTACCTAACACAACCCTGAAAACCACCAAATCTTAGGCCACCATAATCCCATATTTTCATATGCATATCCCATATACCTAATTCTGACATGTAGCTACCACTGTCATGATTACCATATACACCTATTTTTGGAATAGTTTTTATCTGAACAAGCTGCAGTATATCCTCGCGAACAAAATCACCCAGAGTAACAACTAGCTCAATACCATCACTATTAACAACTTCTAATAGGTCTATCTTGGGTCGCCTATCAGCCAAAACTAAAACTTTCATGGGTCTATTTTACCTGATTTGTGTTTATTGACGGTGTATGGGGCCAGCAAGTAAGTAATTCTTTAGCATACTTCTCTAATATTGGGTCAAAATTTCTGCCCACTTTTACCTCATTGATACGTGCCCGTAACAGATCTATGCGCTGGTGCGCATGTTTTAGCGAATAAGTTTTGTCACTATTGCCGTCACTGCCCATATCATACGAACATTCGTTTATTAAACCACGCCCATATGCATCGAAAAGTTTTTCGATAAAAGTTATGGTTAAAAAATACATCTGACTATCCTGGTTACCCAATTCTATTTGATCGGCCAAATAATCTGCAAAATCATACAGTTGAAATAAAAAATCGTGTATTTGTTTTGACTGCATGTAAGTATATTAACATAAAACTAGAAACCAAATATCAACGTGACATAACCACACTTTGCGAAGTTGATCTTATTTAGCTAAAATCGGGTTACTATACTCGACTTACGCAAAACCCCGTCTCTAGCTGAGCTAGTTTCGGATGAGTTAAAACTGATTTTATCTGACGGAAAGGTGCCCGTAGGCACATTGACGGCAGAAAAATCAGTTTTAGCCGGTCGAAATAGTTCAGATGGGGCAGGGATTTTGGGTAAGTCGAGTATAGACCTCTTGTAAAAAACCACCAAATGAATAATGTTCACCGTAGCTGGATGAAACAACACAAGCACATAACGCATCAGAAAAGATACACCAAGACCACAAGGTGTGGGGATAGTACCCTATATACCACAAGAAACCGCCAACAGAGCAGATTTTAGTAGTAGCTTAGGTGTTTCAATAGTGCCAATTGATAAGATACATAAAATACGCCTGAACTCACAAAAGATAAGTTATCCAGAGCGATAGCTGATTATTATAGCTGAAGATATACTATCTTGTAAAATGAGCATCCATTCTTTTCATATAGTCTTCCCCGTATATTGCCTCAACCTCTTTTATAAATTTACCCCACATTTCTTTATATTCTGCTGGATTATCACAAAAATATATTTCAAGTAAATCATTAAAAGTAATAGGCATCCCGCCTTTCTCCGTATGTAAGCGCTCGCTTTCAGAAAGGATTCCTCTCAGGCTAACTCTCTCCATTTCGTAAAGTTGGCTGTAATCAGGTCTAAACTTATCTTCTTCGAAATCTTTTCCGTCCCTTAATACTGCTCTTGTAAGACGTTCGGTTATGGCCTCATTTAGTCATCGAGCTTCAAACCCTGCCCTAGTGACTGTTCTGTCGTCGTTGAATTCTATGCCTGACATTAAATGCAAAGCTTCATGCACAAATACTGGATAACTAGAACAGTCATCTCTCTGCTTGTCAAAATTGTTAGACCCTGGACCTAATATATTTTTAACTGCAATCCTAATACGATTTTTCTCGGCTAAAAACCGAGCATCAAGCCCCGAACTAGCCCTGTGAAAATCCATGCCGCCAAATTGGACTTGGTCTAATCGACCGAGACGTTCCAGGATAATTTTTGGAAGTTTTCCTTGATCTACTAACTGATTTAATGAATCAATGAGCTGATTTTTCCAGATAGAAAGTTTGGACATAATTTCTATATTTTGATTAATAATATCGTCATATTGTAGAAATAGATCTTTAAGTCCGTCTACAATTGTTTTTGCTGATGCATCAGCCTGTGGTTCAATTTGCCGGAGCAATTCCTTGACCGCCTCTCTTTCACGATACCTTAATAGAAGAATGTGATCATTGGTTAATTGTGGGTCTATATCTCTACTCCCAGACACAGGAGCAAGTAATTGTAGTGCTTCCTTAATTAACCCCAACTCGACATGACCCTAACCCTTAATAGCAAAGTTCTTTGAAACATAGATACTAGGCTTCTTCGGTAATAGCTGGTAAGCTACTAATCCTGCTAATAGGTTGGATATAAAGTTTGCAATACTTCTATGTCTGGTATGTTCTATTTGTTCACTATTCTTCAAGTGATCATTCACGGTTTCAATGATAAATCTTTTCCTAAGCATCAGCTTATCGTACATTGGCATTAACTTGTTTTTCATATTATTCTTTACTCCTGTAACAAGGTGTAAACCTTGTCCAAAAAGAATAGAAAATAAGTTTTTGGAAATATACCCTCTATCTGCAAATAGTTTACCTGTTAAGCCTTCGGACATCTGAGAGACGATATTTATATTGCTGTCTGATATATTGCCAGGACTAATCTGAAGTGATATTAGCTCGCCTTTGTCATTGATAGTAATATGCAACTTAAGCCCGTAAAACCAGCCTTCGCTGGTTTTACCTCTTGAAGCTACCTAACTAAATACTTTATTATGGAAAATGCGTAAATTGCTACAGACAACCAAACTTGTACTGTCAATAAAGTATGTACCTGATCTATCTGATAAGCTACAGAGCCACAACAGAAATTCACCAATGGGCGTAATGTGCTCAGTGATTAGTTCTAAGAATCTAGTATAGCTAACAGCATTCGGAAAACAGCTATGCATATAGCTGCTCCCTAAAAC
>CAYQBK010000056.1:0-10772 GCA_964415715.1 uncultured Candidatus Saccharibacteria bacterium | reverse complement strand
CACGCGACCTACCTGCAAAATTTTTTAGAACAAACAAAACATATAGAGCCTGGTTTTGCTCAATTGCTATTTTCTGGGCCGCTAGCAATGCAAAATTGTCCCTGGTTCTCTGGTCCCGCGACATAACATAAACAATAGCATTTCCTTTGATAATATCATCTTTGACGACTAGTTTTAAGCTGTTATCCATCTGCTAATTGTATACTAAATATACTCGACTTACCCAAAATTCCTTTTTACCCATATTTCTGTAGCCAAATCATTACTAGCCTGGAAAATATTTGCCACTATCTTAGTATAATATTATATATTGACATATTTAAATGTTTCGATATATACTGGTATGTGTATGGTTAGCAGAACGGTAGAAATATATAAAGCTTTAGCAGACGAAACAAGATTAAGTTTGGTTCATAAGCTAGCTAATATAGATAAGCCGACACCAAGTTGTGATTTGGTTAAATCATGCGCATCCTTTTTAAAACTATCACAGCCAGCTATGAGTCATCACTTTGGCAAATTAGTTGATGCAGATATTTTTATCGAAGAGAAACATGGTGTACATAAAGTATATATACTAATCGTAAACTACTTGAATCTGTTGGCATAAATGCAGATAAGTTATAAATAATAAGCAAGGAAAGAGGTGTAAATATGTCACAAATATTAATATTAACAGGTAGTTCCCGACCAAATAGTGCAGGCAAGTCGGTAGTCGAAGCTGTAAAAAAGGTTGTTGATAGTCGAGACAGCTTAATTGCAAATGTAGTAGATGTAAATAGTTTGAATTTGCCATTTTTCAATGGGACAACTAGCCCGTCGACAGAGGGGTTTGCACCAGAAGATGTACATGCCAAAGCTTGGACAGATCAGGTGGCAGCTGCTGATGCGGTTGTTTTAGTTACTCCCGAATACAATAGTAGCTTAAGTGCTATTCAAAAAAATGCTATAGATTGGATTTCCGCTGAATGGGCTGATAAACCGGTAGCGCTTGTAGGCTATGGTTGGGGTGGAGCAACACGTGCTCATGAAAACGCTCGTATAGTGCTAGGAAATGTAAAGGCAAAGGTTTTGCCAGTGACAACAAACTTATCATTTATGAAAGAAGTAGGCGCAGACGGCAGTATAATTGAAGAAGAAGCCATCGACACACAGCTAGAAGCTACCGTTGATGACATTGCCAAAGCCTTAAAATAAAAAGTATTTTGTTTCAGGGCTGAAATTACATATTATTATCTAAAACTTATATGCAGTTTATTATAAATTGCAGACTATTTGTTGATCTAGAAAACTTTGTATATAGTATTTTTATATTATTTCTAGTCCTACAATCATTACGGTCATTAATATAAAAATTACGCTATATTTTTTTGGTGCTACGATAAACCTTTTTAAAGTAAACATACTTATATATCCTGCTATTAGGTAAAGAGGTAAGGCTTGGAATGAAGATAGATGCCATAAATCATTAGGCAAGTAGTAGTACACAAATTTTTTATACATTATTACAAAACTTAGATTGAATAGAATTTCAAGCATTATAGCCTCGATACAAAAAGATAATGCAAGAATATTTATTGAAGTTATTTTCATTTTTTCTAAGGTGTCGTGAATAAGATATAAATGAAAACCCACTAACCCCCAAATGAATACTGAATATAGTGATGTATAGCTGCCATGTATTGGAAATGTTTGGTATTGTCAAAGAGGCTTGTCGTTTATGTAATAGTATATTGAATCAATTATAATCTCACCAACTACACCCAACATTGCCATGGTGACAATATAGTATGTTGCTTTTGTCGGGTTGATTTTAATTCGTCTTTTAGCAATTAGACAGTTTATAAAATACAGGGTGGCTGTCCAAATAAGACCCATGATCAATAATTGTGTTAATGTCATTATTATATTTTCCCCTATGTTTATTATAGCAAAATTGTCTACCTATAACGGTAATGATCTGCAATATATTTTTAGTAATATAATTTGCTATTGTAAATGATTTACATTAGAATAATTAGTACAGTAACGAATGGGAGTGTATGGATAGGATATTTATTGATGTTAGAGAGCCGTTTGAATATAAAACTGGCCATGTTGATGGTGCGTTAAATATACCACCAGCCGAGCTTATGGCTGGTGCTGAAGTGTTAAAGGCTGTACCAAAAGACACTGAATTAGTGTTATATTGTCGTTCTGGCAGTAGATCTAATGCATCTATGGCAATTTTGCGACAGCTTGGATTTACGAACCTGGTGAATGGGGTTAACAAGGATCATATAAAAGCAAAATACGGTATATAGATATTACCGACAACTATAAACCCTGCAAAATAACTTATTGATTTGCTGGGTTTATAACATATGCGTTATGCTAGCTGTTGAATACTTTTTGTAAAGCCTATTATTTTGCATAGGGCGACGATAGGAAAAGTGAATTGTAGCTGGTAATAATGGGAATAAATTCAAAAATAATAATTATAGCAATTTTATAAGATAATGAATTGTGTAAATAAACATTGATAGAGGTTAGTAACAAGATTTAAAAATCACCCTAGAAAAATACTATAAAATGCTTGAGACAAGAATTTTAAGAGTTAGTAATAGTACCCAAAAAGGGTGATCGAGTCAAGAAACATTATTTACTCGACTTATACAAAATCCCTGCCCCATCTGAACTATTTCGACCAGCTAAAACTGATTTTTCTGCCGTCAATGTACCTACGGGCACCCCCCCCGTCAGATAAAATCAGTTTTAACTCATCCGAAACTAGCTCAGCTAGATACGAGGTTTTGTGTAAGTCGAGTTTATAATTACCCTACTTGAACGACATATGGATAAGTGGGGATTAGTAAACTTTGGTTGGTATGACAAACTATTTATAAAGGTCTGTGGCAGTAACGGTAAAACATACAAAGTGGAGACTCAGGTACTTGCTGGGTGTCAGAAAGCTCGCAGTAGGGTAGATGGAAGTAACTATAAATCGTGGCTTATGCCAGAAGCTGACATGCTAAAAGTAGCAAAATCGGTCAGAAGCAAGTAAATATTGTACAATATATATAGATAATAAAATTTGGAGGTATATGTGTCGATATATGAAATAACCGTAAGTAACGATACATGTGACTCTAGAGGAATAAATACGTACAATCAGATTCAAAATACTTTTGGGTTCAGTAATATTAAGCAAGTAAAAACAAATAAGATATATCGACTAGAAGGTATTTCTAGATCTCAAGCTATTAAAATCGCTAACGATTTATTGATAGATCCAATAGTAGAAAAATATACTATAAACAGGAAAAAAGACTATGACTCGTATTTGGCTGTTGAGGTTGCATATATTCCTGGAGTTATGAATCCTGAAGTTGCATCAATCTTAAAAGCTAGCACTGATATCGGTATAAAATTGATAGCAGCTGATTCATCTGTAGAGTATTTATTTATTGGGCAATCAATATCTAAAGAACAAGTTGACCAAATAATAGACAGATTGCTTGTTAATAAAACAGTTGAAACTGTAGTAGTTAATCCTCCAAGAACACTAATTACCAAAGCGAAAAAAGGTATAGTTGAAACTATACCAATAAGAGATTTGTCCAACAAAGAGTTGCTGTTATTGTCTGATGGAAAGTTGTTTTTAGATATAGATGAGATGCTAGTGATTCAAAAATATTTTAATATGCTTGGTCGAGACCCAACAGATATCGAACTAGAGATAATTGCCGCGCGCTGGAGTGAGCATTGTGGACATAAAACATTTAATGCTAAATTGGTTATCAACGGTGTTGAAAAAATGCCAATGTTTAAGCGTATCAAAAATGCCGCCAAAAAGCATTTTGGTAAACTAGTTTTGTCTGCATTTAATGACAATTCGGGGGTTATATCATTTTATGATGGTTGGGCTATATGTGGCAAAGTAGAAACTCATAATAGTCCATCGGCTATTGAACCATATGGTGGCGCAATGACAGGGAGTGGTGGAGTTTTTCGAGATATCATGGGTACTGGCCAGGGTGCGAAAACAATAATATCAACAGATATGTTTTGCTTTGCCCCGCCTGACCTTGCCAGCGACAAGCTGCCCGCGGGAACGCTTAGGCCAGATTATTTACAGCGTCGAGTGGTCCAGGGTGTACGTGATTATGGCAACCGAATGGGTATACCGACTGGTAACGGCTCGGTCCATTATCACGAAGATTTTAGGGCAAAACCAACTATTATTGTCGGAGCCTATGGAGTACTTCCAGAAAAATATGCCCAACAAGGCAAGCCTCAAAAGGGTGACTATATTATTATCACCGGTGGCAAAACAGGTCGTGATGGTATCCATGGCGCAACTTTTTCATCGGGTGAGATGACAGATAAAACCGCTCAAATTAATTCAAATGCAGTTCAAATAGGCAATGCCATAGAGGAAAAAAGGATGTCAGATGCTTTGCTGGTGGCGCGAGATATGGGCCTAATACGAGCCATAACTGACTGTGGGGCAGCCGGATTTTCATCGGCTATTGGTGAATTGGGTGAAGAAATTGGCATAGATGTTGATATTGATAAAATCCCCGTTAAATACACAGGTATGAAGCCGTGGGAAATATGGCTAAGTGAATCACAGGAACGTATGGCGATGGCTATTGATCCAAAGAAATATAACGAATTTGTCAAAATTTGCAATAAATACAATGTTGAAGTTACAAAGTTAGGTGTATTTGATGGCACAAATACATTAACAATACGTCAATCGGGTGAACCTATTTCTCAGATTGATTATGATTTTTTGATATCTGGACTACCACAGAGAACAATGACTGGTGAGTGGTCACAAGATATACTGGCTGAACAATTGCCTAGGTTACCAAAAAACGAAGACGAGTGGATAACACGAATAAAAAAAGTTTTGACTCATGGCAATGTTTGTTCAAAAGAACCAATAGTCCGTCAATACGATCATGGTGTTCAGGGTGGAAATATTGTTGGGCCGTTTGGTGGTGTTGATGAATCTGGGCCAAATGATGCACTGGTTGTTAGGCCAATATTAAATAAACCTTATGGCGTAGTTCAGACACACGGAATGAATCCGATATTGAATAATATAGACCCATACGAGGGTACTGTATGGTCTATAACTGAAGCGGCCGCCAACTATGTAGCGGTTGGAGGTGATATTACACAGGCTGCTGGAGTGGGCAACTATATATGGCCTTTTCCTGACAAGCAAACTATGGGATCACTTGATAGAGCGGTGGACGCTGCTGTTGATATGATGCATATACTTGGTGTGCCGGTAATATCAGGTAAAGATAGTTTGTCATCTACCTACCGTAGTGCGGATGGGGAAATAATAAAGATTCCACCAGTTTATACAATGTCTATATTTGGTAAAATAAATGATGTTTCAAAGACCTGCACAAGTGATATAAAAAACCCTGGCCTAACAGATTTGTATCTAATAGGTAATATTGGTAATGGTTTGGCTGGTAGCACGTATTATGATGTGCTTGGTGCATCGACAAATATATTTCCAAAGGTAGATAAGCAAAACATTATGGCAATATTGACTCAAATTCATGGGGCAATATCAAAAGATCAAATATTGGCTTGTCATGATATTAGCGAAGGAGGCTTAATAACTACTGTATCTGAGATGTGTTTTGGCAGAAACTGTGGTGCAAAAATTGATCTAAATGTAGATGATTTACAGGCTACTATGTTTGCTGAATATGCCGGTTGTTTTGTGGTCGAAATATCAAGAGAAACAGATGTGAAAAAAATATTTCATGATATACCAATAACAGAAATTGGCCATACTACTAAAACCCCCGAAATGTCAGTTAAAAATAATAGTAGGAAGATCTTTACTGTCACTACACTAGAACTCAAGGATGCATGGCAGTCAACTATGAAAGGTATATTTTGATATGAAAAAACCTAATGTATGTATATTGAAAACTGATGGTACAAACTGTGATATGGAAATGTCTAATGCATTTAAACAAGCTGGTGGCTGCACTAGTATTGTCCATGTTAATGATTTAAGAAATGGTTTACAGAATTTAGCAGACTATGAAATTTTGGCAATTCCCGGTGGATTTTCCTACGGAGATGATATTGCATCGGGTAAGGTTTTGGCTAATGAACTAAATTCATATCTACATAATCAAATATCTGATTTTGTTACAGCCAAAAAGCCAATATTAGGCATTTGCAATGGCTTCCAGGTTTTAGTTCGAATGGGTCTGCTTCCTTTTGGTTTATCGGGTGCACAGGTAGCCTCATTAATTGATAACGAAAGTGGCCATTTTGAATGTAGGTGGGTGGAGCTAATGCCTCAAAGGTCTGTGTGTAAGTTCTTCCAGGCTGATGATTTCGCGTTTCAAAGTATTGCCATGCAGGTGGCTCATGGCGAAGGTAGATTTTATGCAAATGAAGAAGTAATTGAACAGATAGAAAAAAACAAGCAGGTTATATTTAGATACTCATCTATTTTAGGTACTAAAAATACAAAATATCCTGATAACCCAAATGGTTCAATAAATGATATTGCTGGCATATGTGATTCGACTGGCCTAATAGTTGGTATGATGCCTCACCCAGAAAGATCTATATGCTCTTTCCACCCAAATAGGGATAAGGCTGATACTTCAAGATTATATGCAATGAAAATATTTAGCAATATTATCGAGTACTCTAAAAAAGTCCCCAAATTATAAAATACTTATGTATAATATATAAGTAATAGCTAAATTGGCAAATATAAATATGAAAAAAACTATAATTATACTAGGTTCAGTTGTAATAGTCGGATTGATTGCAGTAGGCATATTTTTTGGCCTAAATTTTTCGAAAAACACAAATAAGCCCGCTGCTACTGAAACTACTAAAAAAAGCCCTTATGACAATATAACGTACGATGTTTTATCTGAATGGTCAGATAAGTATCGACTAAGTATGATGTACCCTTTGACACCAAATGACCGCATAAATGTTCAAGCCAGGGCAGAAATGGATAATTATCTAAACTCGTTTCGTCAGTCACTAGCGAAAAGTGCTGATAAACTTTCCCGCCCACTAGAATTAAACCTAAATAGTGATGTATATTTGAATACTGAAAATATAATCAACTTGGCATATTCAGGCAAAAGTTACCTGGGTACAACCGAATCGGACATAAGGTTTAATAGGATATACGATGCAAAAACAGGCGAACAAATAACCACAAAAGATATGTTTAAGTCTGGAGATTATCTGAAATCTCTATCTACGGAGGCAAGGGAAAAGCTAAAAACAGTTTTAGGCCAAAATTATAATACTGATACTGTAAATAAAGGGACATCTCCAGTTTATGAAAACTTTGATCAATTTGAAATAGGTAATGGCAATGTGTACGTGATTGTTTTTGAGCCAGGCCAAGTCGCCCCGACTAACTTGGGCGCCATCAGGGCCGAGCTGCCAGTTTCAGGGATTGAGAACATTTTAAGTGACAAAGCCTTAACGGTCATTTACCCAGAACTTGTTAAAGCACAAGAAACAAAGCAGGCGCAACAAGACTCTGTAAATACGGAACTGAGCAGCAAACTAGCTGCTGCTCAGCCACTTGCAACTGATGAAAAAACTGACTGCTCAATTAAAAAATGTATAGCATTAACTTTTAATGATGGCCCAAGCGCAAATACGCCTAAATTATTGGATATACTAAAACAGTATAATGTTAAAGCGAGTTTTTATGTTATTGGACGACAAATATCTGGTAATGAAGAGACACTTAAGAGGATTGCTAGTGAGGGGCACGATATCGGCATTCAGACTTGGGATCACTTGGATTTGGCCTATGCAAACGCTGAAAATGTTCAAAATCAAGTAGACAAAACAAATCAGGCCATTGTGGGTGTTGTTGGAAAAAAATCTTATATGGTTCGTCCACCTTATGGCTCATTCAGTAATTTTAATATGGTTACAAACGGACTGCCATATATTTTGTGGAGCGTCGACCCATCTGACTGGAAAGATAAAAATACGGATGTTTTATACCAAAAAGTTATGGCCAGTGCGAAGACTGGTGCTATAGTAATCTCTCATGACACACAGTCAACCACAGTCGAAGCTTATAGACGAATAATACCTGATTTAATATCACAGGGCTACAGTCTGGTTACAGTTTCAGATTTAGTAGACATAGACGCAAAGAATCCAACAGTTAAAGCATATTATTCTAGATAGTTTATAGTGGATTCTTTGGCTTGTTGCTAACGAGATAATATATTAATAAATATACGAATAGTGAAGATGATATTATATATATTCTTTGTAAAGTTGGTCCACTAGATTTTAATGAATATCCAATAATGAAACCAAATGTAGCAACAAATAAAATCACTATAGCTAATAATGTTTTAAAACTGAAATGCTTGATTTGCTTGCAATAAATTAAATAACATAAAGCAGCTGTAAACAGACCCGCGCTGTTCACAAAGCTACCAATACCATGGCTTATAACAAATGGATTTTCAATCATCAATAAAGTTAAGTGTGATTCAGATTGAAAGTCAGTCGGTAGTGGTATCAGGGCGGCTAACACAATACCAATACTATTGATCAATAGTGCCCAGGTGGAAATCAACAATAATTTGCTATCAGTTTTTTTATGCTTAAGCACCCAAAACAACACAATCGACAGTAGTAAGCCGGAAATTATATCCAGTATATTAAATAGCCATGAATAAGGTTGACCTCTTTGGCCAAGTGCGCTTACTAGACCATTTATAAAGTACTGGCCGTTTAGCAAGGGTGCTAGGATAAACGAACTATACAATAACGCAGATATTCCCACTGCAGGCATGATCCATTTTGGGTAGCTATTCTTAGTAGTTACACTACTAATATTAGTGAGTGCTCTAGCTAGAGTGATTAATGTTCTAGATCCGCCACTGTATGTAATATATCTGTTTGACCATTGAGGCGCAAATTTACCCTTGAACTGCTCTACGCCAGAGAATGAATAATACCTGTTACCAAGTTGTTTTAGGGTGCGCAGAATATATTTAACTATTGATTGGGGTTGGTTATCAATTTTAGAAAGTGGAGCCAGGCCTAGATTTAATATTTTGACGTTATTTTCATTAAGATTGATAATTAGCTGTAATATTAAGTAATGCATAGCAACACCCGATGTCCCGCTTGCGAACCTCATATGATCAATACTGCGCCAGTCATCATCGTATGTCGGGATTATATTAACATAAGCAACTATTTTTTCATTTTGTTTTAAGACCGCAACATCACAGTTTTTAATATATTCAGTATTGAACGGAGCCATGATAAATTTATATTCTCGACGATCTCTTGAGAGCCACTGTTTTGATATATCACGCAATTTATTTATAGTTTCAGTTTTAATTGGTTTTGAAATGTAATCAACACTTAATCCATCTTTGGCAGCTTTGTTCTTTACATATCTAAAATGTTTATTTTTAATTTGTTCCGTCATAAAATTGTTAATATCAATAAGTGCTTCACTGCCTATAACTATTGATTTCAATCCAAGTTTTTCCCAAGATTCTGCTTCAAGTTTGTCACAGTGGATAATACTTATTCGCCAGCCATTTATCTGACAAAAATCAACAAAAGATCTTCGACAATCTTGAATAATATTTGAGTTTCCTATTGCTCCATCTAGCACTACGGCTATTCCGTTGTCAACAGCAAACGCAACCAAGCTGTCTTGATAGAAATAGTAGTGTTTGTCTTGGGGGTATGTTTTGAAAAAATCTTCGGGCGAGTTAGAGTATTTTTTTATTATTTTTTCAGCTTCAATTCGGTCAGATTTAGTAGCTTTGCTAGTGAGTTTAAGTGGCCTGAGTATACTATAAAATATAATAATTATTGCCACTAATAAAGACATTTGTAGAGTGATGATTAAAAGGTGGTCGTTTAAACTTGGATTAATTGAACTAGGTAGGTTACTGCCTAAGATAGAATCAATAGTTATAGATAATGACTCGCTACCAGATATATTTCTGCCAAATTCTCGTTGATCGATTATTGTATATATTCCAATACATACTATAGATACTGTAATCAATTGAGCAATCGCCAGGGTTACACCACGCCTCATGCTAATTGCGTCACTACGAACCACAAAATATTTTTTTATTGAAATAATTATTGCTAATATGCCAGCATATAATAACAAATGTATCTTGTGGTGATGATGAAACAATTCGTCAGTAATCAGCAGTCCTATGCAGGCAACCAAAAACCAGTACGCATTTGATTTTCTCATCCTTAGCTCACCGCTCAAATATATTAGCACCAGGCCTATACCTATGGGTATCAAATGATATTTGCTAACAATATGAACAGTGCCCAAAGTGTTTACCCTTATTGGGCCACGTCTCGCAATTGAGCTAACAATAATCAGCAATCCAGTAACCGCGACTAGTATTGATGTAATCTCGGGTACTCGCTTATTTAAACTATTCATTTATTTATGAAAGTATTTTATTTGGGATGTTACGACTAAGCAATATACTTAGGATTGCAATAACGATAAGTATAAATAAAGATTGTTTCAACCCATCAAGTTGAGCGTCTTTATATATATTAGAAATCTCTTGAGCTTGTTCTGTTGAAGCTCCGGCGGATATTGCTTTTGGCGCAACACTATCTGCAGGGACTATCTGTAGTGTTTTTACAGAACCCTGGATATTCTCTTTTGCAGTCTGAGGTAGGCTACTCGTAGATACACTCGTCAAAAAACTAGTAGTTAAGGTGGC
>CAYQBK010000055.1:0-5396 GCA_964415715.1 uncultured Candidatus Saccharibacteria bacterium | reverse complement strand
ATCTTTTATGCCAACAGATATACGTTTAGTGATATCATCGACACCACTAGAGATATCAGCATATTCTAGCTGGTGGCCTTTGGCTATTGATTTACCGCCTGCACTAGTTGACTGTTCAGATATTTTTTCTTCAATAGTATTCCATTCACCGCAAGTGTTGCATTTGCCAGACCAGCCACTATAGCTAGCGCCACAAGCACTACATACATACAATATTTTAGATTTCGCCATCAGATATAGTGTATATTACAAAACGCTGTTGCTCAAATTATTTAACTTTTGCGGAGCCTGGTCGGAGGATTGTGGTTCTATTGGCTTCGATTTTAATTATCGTGGAGGCAATATTATTTGGTATTTCACCGCCGTCTACATAAAAATCGACTTTTTCACCAAATATTTTGATAGCTTCTGATATATTGGAAACTGTTGGCAAACCAGTAATATTTGCGCTTGTTGTAACCAGTGGGCCAGTTATAATCAGCAAATTATATATTTTATGATTTTCAACTACTCTAACAGGCACAGAACCTATACCTACATGCAAATAATATGGTAAATCTTGTGATTGGACGATAACACTTACTGCGCCAGGCCAATATTTTCTTGCTTTGTTCAATTCTTTTATTGTAAAGCCCATATTAACTAACTGCGAAATATTAGCAGCAACTATGGGCCCGGGCTTATTTGACCTGCTCTTTGTGGCATGAAGTCTATTAACAGCCTGTTCGTTACTAGCTAAGGCCACTAAGCCATAAACAGTGTCAGTAGGTATAATACCTATTTTGCCAGATAATAGTGCATCAATAATGGCCGGATGTGAGGTACTTTTATAGACTGCAAACATATTATACTTTAGCCATGTTATGGATTGTTTCATCCTCAATTTCGTGGCCCAATATTTCTTCGATCAAGTCTTCTATGGTTACAATGCCGATAATAACACCTTTCTTTTCAACTATCATCATATGCCCGTGAGTACTAATAAAATGCCTAAACATTGTATCTAAAGCAGTTTTGGCGCCAACTGTTTTTGTCGGATGAAGTTTATGTGTTTTTAGGTTAATTGGGTCTTCGTCAAAATCAATATCTACTAAATCCTTCTGTAGAAGTATTCCGTAGCATTTACGCCGGTTTTTACTGATTATCGGTATCCTACTCCAGCCACGTGCTTTTATCTCATCTATTCTATCACCGTCAATAACAGTTTCGTTGGTCAATGAATAGACATATTTTATGGGCGTCATAATACTTTCGACTTGTTTTTCACTGAGCTGTAATGCACCTTGTATGATTTCAACTTCGTCTTCATCTAGTTCACTTTTATTAGAAACTAAATGCTCACCCATTATTAGAGTCAATTCCTGACGACTATGCAGCCTATCACTACCTTTGCCAAACATTTTATCTAGCAACATTTGAAGCGGTTTTGAGACCGGATATGTAATAATGATCATGGTCTTTAGCAATGGTGCAAAAAATGCACACAGGCCAAGAGCGTTTTTTACAAATAAAGCCTGTGGTATGACTTCACCAAAAATAACTATAAGTAAAGTGCTGATTAGCCCAGCAATCAAACCATACAAATGATGTTCTAAAACTAATGAGGAAGCCGATATAACCGCCACATTGGTAAATAATATTGCCGCCAGTGATAAATGGCTATTTTTACGATAAGGTAATACTTTTTTGGCTTGTTTACTGCCAATTTTAGCCTGACGTCTAAGATCAGCAACATTTAAGGACATTAGGGCTATGTTTAAACCAGAACATATCGCTGACATGCCAACCAATAATGCCACCTGTAAGACTAAACTTAATATTTCAATATTCATTTACAAGATTATACAGAATTTATGGATTAATTGCATTGACTCTACTGTCCAATCCTTTGATGAGGGTTTGTTGTTCAGTAGCGATAGAGTTTCGTTTGTCAACTAGCTGGTTGTATTCATCTAATAGATTTCTATAACTGGCAAGTTGCAGATTGTAGCTGTTGACTTCCGAATTATAGTTTGGGACTTGTTGATTATATATAGCTGTTTGTCCAGTTCGCAAATATTCATTCAATTGCTTTTTTGATTCGTTAAGACTGTTTGACTGACTGTTTAGTTTTGTCTCTAGGCTGTCTATCTCAGCTTTGCGAAGCGACAGATCAGCATCTATTTTATCGACCTGGTCTTTGTATTCGTTCATAACTTTTTCATAGTTTTGGCTAAGTGACACGACTTTTGAGCGATCGGCAAAGTATTTCTGATAATACGCTTCAAGCTCAGGGCCCAAATTGGCAACCTCTGTCCCCAGTATGGAGTGAAGTTCGTTTGGCACAACTGATGGGTCCTGCTTACGGTAGTTGTCAACTATTTCTACAATTCGAGGATTGTTAACTCTTGCAAATGCTTCCGCGGTAAGTTTGTCGACTTTGTTTTTTTCTGCTAACGATAATCGTCCGTAAGCAGCATGGAGCATTTCATGAGCCGCAGTCACTTCCTTCACCCCGGCCAAACGTGGGTCAGTTACGTTATATAGATAAATATTACCCACATCAAGTCCACCAAATACAGAAACTGATGCAAAGCAACCAAGAACGATTGTTTGTTCTTTGTCGTTTTTACATTCGGTTGCAAATTCGGCTTTGTCAGATATACGAGGTTTGGTTGTATAAAATAACTTGGAGCCTGAGCTATTCATACCACTAGCGGTTGATAACTGACTAATGTCGCTGTTCGGGCTATAGCTATTTAAAACGAAATTGTCATATATACTGTAACGATTTGACCAAACAACAAAAAGGGCAACAAACACTAGCGCTAACGGGATTAGCCAGGTTAAACTTTTCTTAAACATAAGCTATAGTATATCTTACTATTCTTGGATTGTGGCGTACATAAGGCCATCTTTATTTGCACTAACACGTATTACATCCCCGGTTGTATATGTATCGGCTAATATGCCTTCGGCTATATGATCTTCAACAGAGTCTTGAATAAGTCGCCTAAGTGGTCGAACACCATTTTTTGGATCATAACCGTTATCTAGCAACCATTGTTTACCTTTTGGCGTTAGGCTAAGCCCAATTTTTTTACGTCTTAATCTGGCCTGCAGTTCACTTATTTGGACATCAATAATATTTTTGACATTGTCTTTTGTCAACGCCCGAAATACTACAACTTTATCGATTCTGTTTATCAGCTCTGGACGCATGTGCTTTTTTAGCTCGGCACTAACCATATCCTTGTTTCTTTCATGTAAAGCATCAAGATCTTTGAGTTCTTCACGGTTGGCACTAAATCCAAACGAAGCTTCTTTCTGTAATAAATGCGCCCCAATATTGCTTGTCATAATAACTATTGTGTTCCTAAAGCTAACCTTTCTACCCTTGGCGTCAGTCAATTCACCGTCTTCTAGTAGTTGAAGTAGCATATTAAACACTTCGGGGTGAGCTTTTTCTATTTCGTCAAACAACACCAGGCTGTATGGGTGGCGACGAATTTTATCTGTCAATTGTCCGCCCTCTTCATAACCCACATAACCTGCGGGCGCTCCCACTAACCGAGACACATTGTGACGTTCACTAAACTCACTCATATCTATTTTGATCATGGCGTCTTCACGGCCATAAAATTCGCGAGTTAAGATGCGAGCAAGCTCTGTTTTACCAACACCAGTTGGCCCCATAAATATAAACGAACCTATGGGTCGCTTGTCACTACTGATGCCACTGCGATTTCGTCTAATAGACTTGGCCACAACTTCAACTGCTTCTTTTTGACCAATAACGTATCTATCAATTTGCTGTTCAAGTTTTAATAGATTTTTTGCTTCTTGCTTAACTATTTTACGTACAGGCACACCAGTCGACTGAGCAACGACCGCAGCAACGTCATCGCTCGACAATGTCAAACGTTTGTGAGCGGCTGTTTTTTCCTGTAAAACTTTTAGTTTTTCCTGGGCTGCGCTAATTTTTTGCTTAAATTTTGCCGCCTGTTCATAATCTTCGTTATCCACTGCTTCATCGCGCTTCAGACTAGCTAGTTTGATTTCTTTTATTAGGCTTCGATATTCACTCGGTGTTTTTCCCTTATCTACTCGCAATAGCGCCGCTGCTTCATCTATTAGATCTATCGCTTTGTCTGGCATATACCTATCTTGAATAAATCTATCAGCAAAATACACCGAATCTTCTAATACTTCATCACTGATAACTACACCGTGAAACTGTTCGTAATTATTGCGAAGACCTTTTAATATCGCCAGAGTTTCTATCTTGGTAGTTTCAGATACAACAACTGGCTGGAATCGCCTTTCTAAAGCGGCATCTTTTTCAATATGTTTGTGGTATTCGTTGGTGGTAGTTGCCCCAATGACCTGAATCTTGCCCCTAGCAAGTGATGGCTTCAATATGTTGCCGGCATCGATAGCTCCTTCGGCAGCGCCAGCGCCAACCAGTAGATGCATTTCATCGATAAATACAATAACACTGCGATCAGATTCTAGTTCGGCCATAACCTTTTTGAGTCTTTCTTCAAATTCACCTCTGTATTTCGTCCCCGCTATCATAGCAGCCAAATCTAGCATAACTATTCGCTTATCCAGCAAACTATCTGGAACATCCTCGGCGATTATTCGTTGAGCCAAGCCCTCGACGACAGCAGTTTTACCAACGCCAGGTTCACCGATCAGTACTGCATTGTTTTTGGTTCGACGATTTAGTATCGTAATAACCCGCCTAACGACTTCATCACGACCAATAACTGGGTCAAGTTTGCCTTCGGCGGCCATAGCGGTCAAATCAGTGCCAAAATGCTCGAGAGCGCTTTTGCCACTTTTTTTGCGGGTACGAGTTGCTGTGTGTTTGGCTCCGGCCTGTTCACTATCGTACTGTTGTTTTTGCAAAAATTGCTCCAGCTCATCGGTCAATCTATCGGTATCAACACTCATATCACGAAGTAACATCGCAGCTCGACCATTTTTTTGCATCAGCAAACTATACAATATATGTTCTGTGCCACACATATCCTGGTTAAAATCCTGGGCAAAGTCCCAGCTCATTTTTAGGGCAAGCTTGGCTGTCTCACTAAGACCTTTAGCTCCAATTTTTATGTTTAAATTACGCGGTGTTAAATTTAATGCGAGTTGAGCCCGCTGAAAATTTATACCAGCTGTGGCTAACATTTTGGCGCCAAGCGAAGACTGCTGGCTTAAAACACCGAGTAATATGTGTTCTGTACCGACATAGGCAGATGTTTGCTGGCGGGCTATTTGATCGGCCGTCTTCAAACTCATGAGTGCATTGTCTGTCAAATGATTTAAAAAATCTTGGAAATCTGGTGATTCTGGCATATTGATAATCCTTTCTTAAACGAATTATAAAACATTTACCTGAGATATTCGCTAGT
>CAYQBK010000054.1:0-6468 GCA_964415715.1 uncultured Candidatus Saccharibacteria bacterium | reverse complement strand
AAGGGCTAGCTTAGCAGTTTTTGCTGGGCAAGAGCCTAAATATTTTGTTGGTTGTGTATATTTATCTAATGAAGCTATCCCAAGATCATCTACTCCTTTGGCTTTAGTGGTATTAAGATTGCCTGAATTATATTTATCAACTATTTCACCTCTGTAAAAAGCACCATTGGCGTCAAAACCAGCACCGACGGTTGTTTCCCAAACACAACTGCCATCTGCAGATTTTCTACATTCAAACTGCACCGATGGCTGACCACCGTTTGTGCCAGCAGTATTTATCTGCATCTGGTGCGAAATGTATGCTCCTAACACTGCCTGTGTCAAACCTACCGTCTGGTAATTGCGTCATTTCACTAGAC
The DNA here is from genome assembly GCA_964415715.1 of uncultured Candidatus Saccharibacteria bacterium. GTDB lineage: Bacteria > Patescibacteriota > Saccharimonadia > Saccharimonadales > CAIOMD01 > DALYDK01. The sequence goes on along the minus strand of CAYQBK010000054.1, from coordinate 6,109 downwards.
CACAGGCTTTTATCTCCACCATAATCTGGTGTATGTTGCAAAGTGCCTACTCCACCCTTTGCGCCAGATTGAGTATCATAGGTTTTGGTTCGATGATTATAAAAATCAGTCGGGCCAAAATTACCACCAAGTATTCGATCAACAGCATCCTTTACTGCATTTTGAATGGCATCATTACGTTCTGGGGTTTTTATATACGCCTCAGCTCTTTGCGTTTCGGGAGGTTTAACCACAGGTGAGTTTAGTAATAAACTGCTGTAGCTACCATCAAATGCTGATGTATTTGGCCTACTACCAGACCCTAACATATCTAAAGCTTGAAACAAATATTGTTTATTTGCTGGATTTTTAGTGTTATTTAAATCTGCTATTTTAATCAAAGACTCTGCCATTGCAACAACATACATTTGGGCTGTCTTGATATCAGATGGTGTAAACTTATAGCCGTCATCAGCATTTTTTTCCAACCAGAAGGTGGGGGTGCTGTTTTTTGGGTCTCTATCTTCAGGATATGTTGGATATGTTGTAAGCCACACTACTCTTTCCTTGCCATCATCACAGTAAATGTTAACACCTAGTCGTTTTAGACCAGTTTCAAGTCCAAATTCAGCTTTCAACAATGTCTTGTCACCCTGGACTCCTTGAGTTATTGCAACTGTTGTGCCATACCAGTTTCCATCATTATCACCATTTTCTGTCTTGACCGTCATTTTGTAACCATTGTTCCTGTCTGGGTTATCTGCAACCTCAGGGTCACTCAAATAATCTATTATACCTACAGCCCGGCCAACTGTGTTGTTTACTATTTCTATATCAAGGTCTTTGGGTTTATCAATATCGCTACCTGGCGATTTTTCAGCTGATACTGATGTTACAGGTTTTGGTGGAGTACTAGTGTCTGGCGAGTTTCCGCAGGCTGATAGTGCCAATGCAGATACTGCCGTAATAACTACACTCAATTCTCTTAATTTATTTCTTGTATTTGGATTAAACATACAAAATTTCCTCTCACATTAGTATCGCATACTTATCCCGCGATTTATAAAGTATAATACACTACTTTTATTACTTTGTCAAATATATAGTGAGTTCGTGATCATCTGTTACTATTTTTAGAAGTGGATGAATTGGAGGGCGCCCATGGCGGAGTTGTCGGCGGATATGGTCATAACACTGTAGGCTCCGTAGACAAAGTTGTACTGGCTGACGGTCACCATACGGCCATTGACCGATTCAACATACATGGCATGGCCATAGTAGCCACCAGTCCAGATAGCTACATCGCCAGGGCGCGGATTGCGGTCGACAGGTATACCTGCTCGTATTGCGTTACCGGGCCACTGTTTGGCATTGCCTACTCCGCCCCAGTACGGCATGTATCGGCCAGATTGCCAGACCTTAAAAGCGGTATAGCTAACACATTCACGGTTATACATACCCCAGTCATCTATCAAACTATCCTGTGGGGCGTATGCCCAACGCGCTGGGTAGCCACCGTTTACCTGCCCGCTAAAGTTACTGGTGTTTACCTGATTATTAGTTTCCGGCGGTGTAGTGGTGGTATTATCATCACTCGTTGGCGTAGAGGTTGGCGCTGGAGTGTTATTTGCGGGTGGCGCGGTGGTTTGGCGAACATTTTCGGCGGCTAGTTTGGCGGCCAAAGCGGCCATATCTTGCATTTGCTGTTCAGCCTCGGCTCGTTTGGCTTTGTATTCACTGGCTGATGCTCGCTTGACTGTTTCCTGTCCCCTGGTATCAGCTAACAGACTGTCTTTTTGCTGTTTTAGGGCCACCGTACGGGCATTGCTATCTTTTTGCTGCTGACGTGATACAGTTTGGTCTGCCTGCTGTTGAACTAGTTGTTTTTGCAGATCTATCGATTTGTTGGTTGTTTCTTGAACTTTGCCCTTGAGCTTGTCTAGATATGTTTGATTGTTAAAATACTGAGTAAAACTGTCACTGCCAACTATCAGCTCGACAGATGATGCGCCACTGTTTTTGTACAGCTCTTTGATACTAGCTTTGAGCATGAGTTTTTGCTTTTCGAGGTCTTTTTGGGTGTCGGATATTTGGATATCTAGCTGGGCTAGTCTATTGTCAGCCATGGCTATTTGGTTTTCAGCACTGCGTATTTGTTTGTTTAGCTCGGCTATGGTCGCTTCGAGAGTATTGCCCTGTTGAGCCAAGTCATTTGCCTGATTATCGGCTTCTGTAGCCTGAACCTTGAGCTGTTCGGCTTTTTGTTGTAGTTCGGCCAATGTCTCTGCCCTGACCTTCACACTAAATTGGCTGGGTGCAGGTGCAATAACAACAGTAAAAACCAATACTGTTGCAACAGAAGTAAGTGCTATTTTTTGACCAATTTTATTTTTTTTTCGCATTTTTTTCGCAGCTATTACGTTACATAGACTAGTTTATACCGCTTATGTCAATATTGCAAGGGGCTATAAATAGGTGCTATAAACTCGACTTATGGAAAACTACCATTGTTTGAATTTGAGGTATTTGATCATGGCGAAACCGCTAGACACAATACCAACTAGCATGCCAAAAATTATTGATGCTCCTAGCATGGCCAATATAACAACCGGCTGATCAAAAAATGCTCTGGTTGTGTCAAATTCTTGCTGGGTGGCGACTTTGCCACCTATAGCATAGGTTGCTGCTACAACCGCGCCTGTAGCGACTGTGCCAGCAATGATGCCATATATACTAGATTCAACCAAAAACGGCCCACGGATATATCCACGTGTTGCACCCAGTAGTTTTTCGGTCCGTATTTCGTCCTGACGAGTGAATATTGCCATACGTATGGTGTTAAATATTATCAACATGCTGACAAAGGCAAATATCCCGGCTGCTATAAAGCTGGCCCTAGTTATAAATTTTTGGGTCGCGGCGGCACGGTCGATAGTTTTTTGAACATCGGTTTTGCCTAGGCTGACATCTTCGACAATACCAATATACTTGTCTTGTTTAGCTATTTTGCCAACTTCGTTGATTTTACTTAGGTCGGTGACACTTACCTCTATCGACGCTGGAACGCTGTCACCACCAGCTAGGGCGATACCCTGTAATAGTTGCTGATCGTTGTTGTAGCTAGAAATAAAAGCCTTTTGGGCCTCTTCCTGTGATATGTATTTGACAGTGTCGACGTATTGATTGTTTTTAAATTCGGTTTGCAGGGCTTGACTGTCTTTGGCTGGGGTATCATTTACTAAATATACAGATATTTTGATATTTTTTGATAGCTCGGAAATGATATTGTGGGTAGCTACATTTATAACAAACGAGCTAAGTATGATCATGATAGCCACAATCATAACAGCGATAGCGGCGATACTCAGCCAGCTATTGCGAACAAAGTTTGTTATACCGGTGCTAAATATTCGCCGTAGGGCGATAAGCTTGCGTCTCATGATCGTCGTATCCCCGCGGCCTTGTCGCTAACTATTTGGCCATCTTTTATAGTGACTACTCGGCGCCGAAGCTTGGTGACAATCTCCTGGTTATGAGTGGTTAGTAGTACAGTTGTGCCGTACTTGTTGATTTTTTCCAGCACAGCAATAACATCCCAGGCATGTTTTGGGTCTAGGTTACCAGTAGGTTCGTCGGCAATAAGTATTTTGGGCTGGCGAACTACCGCCCTGGCTATGGCGACACGTTGGCGTTCACCGCCAGATAGCTCACTGGGGTAGCTTTTTTCTTTGCCTTTTAGACCTACTATATCTAGTACCTTTGGTATGGTGTGTTTTATTTCCTTGTTACCCATGCCGACTATTTCTAGGGCAAAAGCCACGTTTTCAAAAACTGTTTTGTTGGGCAACAGTTTAAAATCCTGAAAAACAACCCCTATTTTACGGCGCAAATACGGTATTTTGCGGTCTTTGAGCCCATCGTAGTCGATACCACCGACTATTATTTTACCCGATGTGGGTTTTTCTTCACGAGTTAGTAGTTTAAGCAAGGTTGATTTGCCGGCGCCACTAGGGCCAACAATGACTACAAATTCCTTTGGTTCAACATGTAGGCTTATGGCTTTTAGTGCTGTTCCCTTTTTGCTATAACTTTTTGTTACCCTGTCTAATAAAATCATACGTAACCATTATAACAAATATTGGCCCTGTGTCATAAGCTAAAGTGTAAATATTGATATTTATCTTTCTAGTCTACTAAAACTAGGTTTGTCATTTTCCATATAATTATTATTTGCCCAAACCATACCTTCGCCATCTATATAATAAGCGACATATTTTGAAGACACAACTGTAGTATTGTTAATATCTTTGTATACATCTGTCCATTGTAGCCCAAAATCTATTGTGGGCGTTTCTGCACCTAAGGAAGGCACCGCAACAACAAATTTGCCATAAGTCGTATCAACATAATACCCACTAACTATATACTGTGAAATTATTGCCCTATTACCATCTACTTGTTCTGGACTAAATGCCCTAAATCTATTATTAAAACCATCTCCAGCGATTACCCCACCATTTGTTTGTAAATATCTTGAAGCTTCCCCAATAGTTGAGTCTTGATCAACATGAGTTTGGTTAACACCAATAACGTAGCCCCCTAGGCTCGAGTCGGGCTCACTGCTCAAACCAGGGAGGCGTTTTCGAGCCTCTATAATAGCATCGCCAACGCCTTGCTGTATTTTAACTTGAAATTCATCATGTAATCTACCTTCAAACAATTCAGGTATCGAGAGATGTATTTTATAGGCTACCGCAACTCTATTTTCTATATGGGCAAGCATGTCTTTATCTATTTCACCACCATCAACACTATGTAGTTTGTCCAAAGATTCTACAACTAAAGATAAATCTGGCCATTCACTTGGATTCACTATGCCTTTTGATAATCTATCCAATTCATCATATTTAAGTAGGCTTGTTCTATCAGTTTCAGGAGTTTGTATATTTATATTTTCTATCACTAATATAAATAATACTACAAGTAATGTATTTTGTCAATAATATTACATCGTATATTTAAGTGGCGGGGTCGGTTTGGTTGAAGTTTGGGTTGTCTGATGGCTGGCTACGGATGAACAAATAGGCTCTTACATAGTCTGGTAGCATATCACTACCCATTCTATTTTCTGACTCGCTTGAGCAAAGCTTGTCTGTGGTATCTGTAAAGTTTTCAAAATATGCATCGTATCTGGTATCTATATAACTACCGTCTTTTACAGTACCGTCAGCATCGAATATCATCCATTGCAATCCACCAAGTATCATATTTGGCTTCTCGATTTCATAGTTCGGATCACATCTTTTTTTGTATATCTGATAATAATTCTTTAAGTTAAACAGAAAATTATTTAAAGGTGGTTTTGTTTGTTTTTGTAGTTCTGCTAGGTTTTGCTCTAGTATTGTAACTTCTTCTTGTGATACTACTGCGCTGCCACTTAACCCTGCAAGCCTATTTTCTATTTCAATACATTCTTGCTCTGCCCGTGAGGCCCTTTGTAACAATTCTACTATGCCGTCAACGACAGTTTGAACCTCTGCGGTATTATCATCAATATAGCTAGGGCCGACGGTGGCGATGGCGGCGCAGACTTCGTCAAAGCCAGGTATAGTCGCTAGGCGCAGGTCATGCAGTGTTGGCAAACGCAAAGAACCAGCATCGGGGCTGGTGGGTATTTCGACAGATTGCCAGCCAGCATCGGGGTTGGTAGGTGGTTCATCTGGTGATGTGGCTGGTGGTAGACCTGGGTTTAGTGGCATATAAATTATTGCTTAGCTATGGCAAGCTGTTTTGATGGCTTATAAAAAGTTTAGAGTAAATATTTAAACTTACGTTAAAAACATATGTGTTTACGTAGGCTTGAATACTTGTTCTATTGTAGCACGTAAAAGTTGTGTTAGGAGCGCCCACATACTGTGCCACTTGGGCACAAAACAACATCTTAAATAAATGTATTGCGCCACATGGGCAACCCGTTACGGGGCACTCCTGTGGGTTATCTTTCGAACAAAACCGGCCGAAGCCGGCGGGCTAGGTTGAGATCCCTTTCGGAACCTGCCTAGCCCGCCGACCTACTGGTGGGAGCGGGCGTACACCCGCATCCCACCGTAGGTCGCCCCAGCGGCGGCGC
>CAYQBK010000053.1:0-8472 GCA_964415715.1 uncultured Candidatus Saccharibacteria bacterium | reverse complement strand
GCTTTTTTGGAATATTCACCTAGTTCATTCATGTTGCCAAGTAAAGCTATTTTATTTGTTGCGGATATATCATAAAGTGTTTTTAGACCAGCTATTGCCGCAACCGGGCTTGAATTATAAGTATCATCTATGACTGTACTGCCATTTTTGCCATCAAAAACTCGCATACGCCCCCTAAAATTGGTATATTGAGCAATCATTCTTTCTATCTCTGATCTATGCAATCCCATTTTGTGACCAATTATAGACGCAAACGCTAGGGCATATATATTGTGTATTCCTATCATGTTTGTAGCAGATTGACACAATGTTTTCCCTTGATTATCAGTCAGTTCCATAATATATTTGCCTGTTTTATCTCTGTCAGCATTGATACAATAATCACCTTTGCCAATACCGATATATTTTATGGTAGCATCAGGTTCAGCATATTTATTAACATACTTTTTATCTACAGAGTCTTGGTTGATTAATATGTTTTTGGCATATTTACTTATGGATAACTCTTCGCGAGCAACAGTTTCAATATCACCAAAAAATTCCATATGCTCGGGCGCAACTGCAGTCACAACAGCTATATCTGGGCTACAAAGTGGGGCAAACTCTAACATTTCACCAACACGATCAATACCATATTCCAACACAACGACATCATAGTCATAACCCTTTTTTAAAATGTTTTGACCAACACGCCAACACTTGTACCAGCCAAATAGACTCGTTAGCTTTGGCAACTGCTGGCCGGTGATCACAAAAGGCGCAACTAACGGGATATTGTATACATTGCCTCTTTGGTGCTGAACACGATATTTGGATGATAAAATTTCGGTAATTGCTGAATTGGTATTAGTCTTGCCGACACTTCCGGCTACAACAATAACCTTAACATCATATTTTAACAATATTTTTCGAGCTTGAGAGATAAATATATTGGCTAGTATTTTTTTAGCCCAATTTTTCACCAGTATTATTTACCCAATATAGCTTGCTGAAGATTTTGGAAAGTCATCTTGACATTTTGGGGTATAAAAGCAGGCAGTGCGAACTTGTTTGGCACAAAACTTACTGATGGGCCAGAGTTATCGTCACTATTTATTGTTTTTACTATTTGCCCAGTTGCAGGATCAATAACAACAGTGATTTTAACTTTTTGGTCTGCTTCAGGCGCAGTAAGCTGATCGGCAGCACTCGACAAGCCAATACTATTTAGGTATTTTTGGAATATTGGAACATAGTATTTAAGATTTATTTCGGCATTGTATTTGTAATAAGTTTTGCCATTTTCACTATATTTTACTGGAGCACCTAGAACTTCAATTGCCTTGCCTCCACCATTTGACTGCTGTAATGCCGCCATAATTTCATTTCGGGTTTGTCGATTTAAAGAACCAGTCATTATTGGACTATCAAAAATTGCCGATGTCAATGATTGGGCTGGCTGACCATCGCTAGCTTTGTTGACTGCCCATTGGCCTAATACTTTTTGAAATTTGGCTCCGTCTTCACCTGTGTATTTTGTGTACTGCAAATAATCGGCATCTTGGGTGCCTACCTGAGTGGCTGCTACATCACTTTCCTGTCCGGGAGTTGTTTTTTTAACTGATATATAGCTAGCACTGACTGGTGATTTTTTATTGTTTAGATTGATAACTGTTGTTTGGGATTGAGAAGCGCCGTCTTGGCTAACTTCTTTATTGCGATAAATATTTGGTGTTTGTAGCTGTTTATCAAGCGCTCCATAAAATAGTTCGTCTGCTGTTTTTGCGTGATTGTTAGAATATATAAACAAACCAGCTAATAGTAAACCAAACACTAATGTTGCTAAAAAACTTTGCCAAAATGGACTTTTAAACTTGCTTTGCGATTCTTGTTTCATACCATCTATTTTACCCATAAACACCACAATTTCCTAATAATACGCATCAAAGTTGCCCATTCGCTCCGGCTAGACAGTAAAATCGTTACTTTTAGTAAAAATCATTATGCTCTGGCTCTAGTATATCAAACGAACTGCATACCATAGCGACCTGTGGAAATGTAAGGTTCACGAAGACGCCAAGGGGTTAATTCATTCAATACAAACATAAGCATTGGTGGAGCATAGGAGACTCGAACTCCTGACCTCTTCGCTGCCAGCGAAGCGCTCTAGCCAACTGAGCTAATGCCCCATGTATTGTGGGTTGATTATGACTGATAAATTGATAATGTGCTACTAGTTTTTGGGCTACCGCGCTTGAAGCGCATATTATTTAGCCACAGGCGTCCCAACTGAGCTAATGCCCCAACACAAGATAATTATACATTATTGCATTGGCAAGATATATAGTTCCGAAAAATTCCAATATATTAACCGCAAATTAACCTATGGATATTTTTTTGGCATAATAAATATGCCTGCAGGTTGGCAGGCAGCTTTAGCCTCTTTTATTTTACGTATATTGGTGGTAATGAAAATTAATTTATTCATTTAATATTTTTAATAGCCTTTCTTCATCTATTACTTTTGTGCCAAACTTTTCGGCTTTGGCAAGCTTGCTGGCGCCAACACTGCCCCCAGCCACCAAATAGGTTGTACCCTTGCCAACGCTAGTTTGAAATATACCACCTAACGAACGTATTTTATCGGCCGCCTGTTCACGGCTCATAGTAGATAGCGAGCCAGTTATTACAAAACTCTGCCCCGACAACAAGCCATTAGCAGAACTATCCACCACTTGTACCTCAACACCATTGGCCTTGAACTTATCTAAAAGTTTTATATTGTCCTGATCATTAAACCAGGCAACAATCGATTCGGCAACCACTACACCCACACCATCGACAACACTTAGATCATCTATGCTGGCAGATTTTATGGCATCTAGCGACTTGAAATTATTGGCTATATCTATGGCTGTTTGCGAACCAACATGGCGTATGCCCAATGCAAAAACAAACTTTGCAAGCGGTGGATTTTTTTTATCAGATAGTGCTTCTATTAGGTTGGTAGCACTCAGATCGGCAAACCTATCCAACCTCAATAAATCTGCTTTTTCTATACTATATAAATCCGCCGAATCACCTATAAGACCTGCTTCTAGCAATGCCAGCACGTTTTTTTCGCCCATGCCTTTTATATCCATAGCCCCACGGCTAGCAAAATGTTGAATATGTCGCCAGGTGCGGGCAGGACAAGCATTATTTTGACAGCGCCAAACTATTTCACTCTCGGGCTTGACTAATTGTTCATCACATTCTGGACAGTTTTTTGGCATAACAAACTGCTTTTCAGTTCCATCACGCAAACTAGCCAATGGCTCAACAACTTCGGGTATGATATCACCCGCCTTGTGGACAACGACAGTGTCACCAACAAGTATACCTTTTCGTTTAATCTCATCATCATTATGCAAAGTAGCCATCTGGACAGTACTACCTGCCACAATAACAGGTTCTAGCACTGCTACGGGCGTAGCAGCCCCAGTGCGACCAATACTAATAAATATATCGACAAGTTTTGTGGTTGCTTTTTCGGCTGGGTATTTGAATGCTATGGCAGCCCGAGGGTTATTGCCAACCACACCAAGTTCGGCAAATATTTTCCGATCATTGATTTTTATCACCAACCCGTCTGTATTAAATGGCAGGCTGTGTCTTTTTTCGCCCCAAATATCAGTAAACTTTTTCACACTTTCAATATTGCTATGTAAACACGCCTGAGTATTTACCAAAAATCCCAATGCCGACATGTCCCCATACGCCTGTTTATTTGTTTTGATGTCACTTGGGTTATCACGAATTATGTCATAGGCTCTAAAATATAGTTTTCGCTGCGCAACAATCGCCGAATCCAACTGACGCATCGTGCCTGCTGCCAAATTTCGCGGATTGGCGTATGTTTTTTCACCCAATAATTCTAGTTTTTTATTCAAATCATCAAAGTCAGACTTGTACATAACAACTTCACCACGGACTTCGGTTCTACCGCTACTGTAAAATTTTTTACCCAAAAGAGCCAGCGGGACACTTTTGATAGCCCTGGCGTTTAAGGTAATGTCTTCACCAATATACCCATCGCCCCTAGTGACTGCCCTAAAAAGTACACCATCTTGATACACCAACGAACACGCAAGTCCATCCATTTTAATATCCGTCCAAAAACTGGCAGACGAGATTTTTGGCTCTAGTTTAGATATGCGAACCAGCCAATCTTTGACCTCGGCAAAATCAAAACATCGTTCAAGCTAAACATCCGGTTTTTATGCTCAACCTTTTTGAAGCCATCTAGCAGTTTACTGCCGACACGTTGAGTTGGCGAATCGCTAGCGATCATTTCAGGATATTTTTTCTCAAACTGTTTTAGTTCTGCAAACACCGAATCATAAACCGAATCTTCTACACTAGGGTTGTCCAGTGCGTGAAACTCATAATTGTACTGTTGGAGTAGCTTTTTTAGTTTGTTGTAACGAGCTAGCTCATTTTTCACCAATCAAACTCCTGTATATTGCAAACATAAAGGTGTGGCTATAGCCGAATAGCACAAAAACATATACCAAAAAAATATACGGCGTAACCGGTGGCAGTATTAGCGCAATCGGCAACAAAACAATAATACCGACGATAACAACCAACATAATATAGCCGACAACTTGTATCGAAATATTGAGCCTGTTGGCTTTTGTTATTTTTTTGGCGCTATGCAAGGCTTTCATTGGCCTCATATTTGGTAGAGTTATTATGTAAAATGCCGGCCAGTATATAGAATATAGCCACAATGTCAGCCAGGTTAGCATACCAAACAGGCCAAATATTACTATACTTTCGACCAGTGATGATGAGTAGCTTGCTATTGAAATAATAGCTGTACCAATAGCTATGGGAATAAGATATGCCAAATACCATAAACACAATAAAAACAAAGCAACTATTTGAGCTGTGCCATTATAATATGCTTCTGATATTTTGACCCTTTTCAGTTGTTTTATCTTGCGCAGAGTCCATACAAATGCCAAACTTGCGACCAAAAATAATAATATCTGCACTAATGTACTTGACTGATCACCGTTTACAAAACTAAAACTTTTACTTATGGCAGAAAAAGATTTATCAAGCGCACCACTGTTTTGTATGGCAGTGTCAGGGCTAGTCGTACCAACAGAGCTCAGACTAGGAATAACAAAATTTAGTCCAATAACCGTAACAATATATGTCACTGCATAAACAGCCACCACACCTATCATAGAGCGCCAAAATATAGTTACATCTTGCCAGGCCCTAGCTAAATGAAACCACAAAAAAGCTATCCGCTTGGGTTTGTTGGTTTTGTCACGTTTCAATATTTTTTTATTTATTTTAGGTTTTTTCATATCAGACCCTTGTTTCCATTTCTTGAAGTTTAGCTATTCTATCTTCGATAGGTGGGTGGGTACTAAAAAGACTAGTAAACGAACCTTTTTTGAGCGGATTTGCAAAGAATAAATGCGCTGTGGATGCGCTCTGTTTTTGCATAGCCGATCCATGATCGCTAATTTTTTGTAGTGCACTTGCCAAACCTTGGGGATACCTGGTAGTTAGTGCACCTGTAGCATCGGCCAAATATTCACGCTTGCGTGATATAGACAGTTGAATCATGGTTGCTACTATTGGTGCCAGCACTATGGCTACGATACCAACTGCTAAAACAATAGGGTTTGAAACACTATCACTGTCGCCATCGCCATCACTTGAAACACCTCCCCAAAACATCCACCGTAGTACTGTATCACTTATTATCGACACGACAGCAACAAGCCCAAAGGCTATCATCGATACCCGAATATCATAGTTTTGCACATGTCCAAGTTCGTGCGCTATAACACCCGTTAGTTCATTGTCATCCATAATATCCAATAAACCCGTCGTTACAGTTACGCCAGCGTGTTTCGGATCACGGCCAGTAGCAAATGCATTTGGGGCAGGATCATCAATAATATAAACCTTGGGCATCGGTAGACCGTCGGTTATAGCCAAATTTTCAACTATTCGCCATAGTCGAATATTGTCAGCTTTTTCTATTTGCCTAGCATTGTTGACGCTGAGCGCTAGCTTGTCAGATGCATAATATGACCAAAAAATATAACCCACAGCAAAAACTAATGCAAAAATAGTTATATAGTAACTATGCATATACCAGCCAACACCAAAAGCTATTGCACCAACAAATACAAAGAAACCGAACATAAGAAGTACGGTTTTTCGCTTGTTGCTGTCTATTTCTGAATACATGTGCTTACTAGAATTTTACGTCTACTGGTTTTTCAGCGGCAGCCTGTTCGGCTTCGTCTAGTTCAAAGAATTCTTTGCTAGTAAACCCTAGCATACCGGCAAAAATATTGTTTGGAAAAACTTGTATTTTGGTGTTATAGTCCCGCACAGAACCGTTATAAAAACGTCGTGATGCTTGTATTTTGTCTTCGGTATCGACTAGCTCATCTTGTAACTGCATAAAGTTCTGATTAGCCTTTAGGTCTGGATAGGCTTCGGCTACCGCGAACAGACTCTTTAGTGCCCCGCTTAACATATTTTCTGTTTCAGCTGTTGCAGCTGGACCCTGAGCATTCATAGCATTACTACGTGCTTCGGTAACTTTCTCAAAAACACTACTTTCATGCTTTGCATAGCCCTGGACAGTGTTGACTAAATTTGGGATTAGGTCATATCGTCTTTTTAGTTGAACTGTTATATCACTCCAGGCTTCATCTACCCGGATTTTTAGCTTTACTAAACCGTTGTAGGTGACAACAAAAAATATTGCAATCAACGCCACAACCCCTAGCACAATAAATAGTGCAATCATTATCATTCTCCTTTTACTTATTACCCTGACTGTATTATACCCTTTTATTATTATGGTTAAAAGAAAAATAAATGAAAAATAGCTTGAATATTAGTCCAAACTTGCCTATAATTTTGTAAGTCATGCGGGTTTAGCTCAGTTGTTTAGAGCGCCACCTTGCCAAGGTGGAGGTCGAGAGTTAGAGTCTCTTAACCCGCACCATTGATAGAACCCCAGTTTTGGGGCTTTTTCAATGGTTTGTGAGACCCATAACTCTCGACCTCATCGTAAATTATAAGTGTCGAGATTGTCTTGACCGTTCGCGGTCAAGGATTAGAATTTCTTCACTCGCACCCAATATTTGGATTAGAGTCTAAAAAGGCTTTTTTTAGTATACGGATATTTTTAACTATCTCTTTGTCAACAATATAACAATAGCCAACCCTGTTAAGGGTGGTTTTGTTTGTTGGGCGTTTTTTCAATATTCTCCCTTGTAAGCATTTGTTAGACAAAACATGCCCCCCAGCAGGCAGGGAGACGTAAAAACACATAATATTTGTTATAATAAACTCTATGGGCAAGGTTGAAGCAATTATCTTTGACGTCGGTGGCGTATTGCATGAGAGTAATTCTACTATGGACAATGATCTCTTTCAGGAACTCGGTATTAGCGGTGAAACACTTACGAATATACGTGCCAATGAAATGTTATCGCTCGGTTGTGGGGAAATTAGTGAGAGCGAGTTTTGGGACAGGGTAAGCGTTAACTATGGCATACGCCCTGTTAGTGCTGACGAAAACCTGCTAGGTAGGGCTTTTGGCGAAGCCATTACGCCACACACTCCAATTCTTGAGCTTGCCAAAAGTTTGGGCGAAAGCGGTATCAAGCTTGCAATCCTATCAAATACGATTGAACCCCACGCTAGGGCACTCCAAGAAAAGGGCATTTACAACGGCTTTGACTACGTTTTGTTATCACACGAAGTCGGTATGAGAAAACCCGACCCTGCAATCTACAAACAAACGCTTGAGACACTAAAAACCACGCCAGAAGCTACAATATTTGTAGATGACGACCCAGCTAACGTAGAGGTTGCCGAAAGTCTCGGTATTAACGGCGTAGTGTATACCGACGCCGACAGTGTCATTGAGAGAATTCGTTCGATTATCTCTAGTGGTCAGCAAGTGAGTTAAGGTAGTCTGTTAGACGTCCTTTGAGTGGTTCGACTACCTCGTTACTAGCCATAAAATCGTCAATACTCATCATTTTCCAACCTTGACCCTCGTCTCCAAAGACAATGCTCGCAATCTGTTTATCGGTAATATGAGCGTCCACATTAGGGTCGTGCATAGCTGGGTGAACCTTTTCCCAAACAATAGAGCTTTTTTCGATGTCGAGACCAAGTTCCTCTTGCACTTCTCTCGCCATACACTCAAAAGGTGTTTCGTTATTTTCTCTTGAGCCTTCAGCAAAATCCCATAATCCAGCAAAACGTAGATTGGGTTTATCATCTCTTTGTATCACTAATAGCTCACCGTCTTTAATGAGAGCAATTTTTACGCCTATAAAGTCTTGCATAGCTCTATTCTAACCCTACGCACTCCACAAGGCTACCTCCTGTACACACTTGCTGTTCTTTGTGTAAGTCTAACAAGTCACTAACATACTCTTATAGTTA
>CAYQBK010000052.1:0-4521 GCA_964415715.1 uncultured Candidatus Saccharibacteria bacterium | reverse complement strand
CCACCAGAAACACCCTTTTCAGCTAAAAAAGAAATTCCGGCGGGGGAAATTCAAAAAAATGCAAAGGCTGGTTTTTTCTGGTGGGGCGCAGCACGGCTTGCCGTGCTAGGCGGCGCGGCTCAGAGAGTTAGCTTTTTGTGCTAAAATGGGTTCTAGCGAGCGTGTAAAATCGCTCCAATTTGATTTGAAAGCTGGTTAGACCTGTCCGTCCTGTCGGAAAGACAGGCGGGGCACCTGCCTCTTAAGCAGGATGTCGTGGGTTCGAACCCCACCTGGCCCTCCAAAGATACATAACAGATACCAGTTAGTTCTAATAGCAGTACCGCTGTTCTATTGCCACTAATTTGTATCTGTTGTTTAGTTATAGTCCCTGATGGTATAATTCAAATATGTCATTTCAAGCATATTTAGACAATATTGAAACTAAAACAGGCAAAACGCCAAAGGAACTCATTGATTTAGCCCAAGCAAAAGGCTTTGGCAAAGATACCAAGTCTGGTGAAATAATTGATTGGCTCAAAAGGGATTTTGATTTAGGTCGTGGCCATGCCATGGCTTTAGTTACAGTAATAAAAAATGGTGCCAAAATAAGTGATAAACATGTCAATAGTGGCGGTATGCACAGTGATGAAAGCAACGAGCTCCGATTAGACGGTATAAAAAATAGATAGTCGTCCGCTACTGTTCATATAGTTGCGACAGACAAGATGATGGACCTCCAAAGATCCCTAAACAGATACCAGTTAGTTCTAATAGCAGTACCGCTGTTCTATTGCCACTAATTTGTATCTGTTATTTAGTTGTAGTCCCCTTTGGTATTTGATACAATTGGACAATGTATAGAAGTATTTCTGCTGACCAATACCGTGCACATCTTGGGTTCCCACCCAACTATAAAGTTGATGCGATGCTTTGCTATGGCACACTTTACGAACAGAGAGTGTTGTCACAGCTTAAAGAGGCGATTCAAAACCTCGGCCTTGAAGCAGAAATCAACGGGTTGCCGCACGAATTTCTTAGGTTTGCAAAGGAAATTAGAATAAGCGATAAGACTATTTGGTTTGCAATAGGCTATGGTGGAGCCTGGCTAAGTGAATATTTGCATTGGGCATGTTTGTTCGGGTCAAAAAAGAATATATTACTGGGTTCTTGTGGCGGGCTGAAGCCCGGCATTACCCAAGGTGATTTCATAGTTCCGACTAATAGTTTTAGCGAGGAAAGCTCAGCAAAAATTTACAATAGAGAAAGTAATATACATAATTCGAATGTAAAACTTAGTGAAAGAATCACAAAAGCGTTGAAGGAAAATGACTCCACTGTTTGGAACGGTCCAATGGTAACTTGTCAAGCAATGATAGGCGAAACTTTAGATGATGTAAAAGAATGGTCAAAAGATGGCTACTATGGTGTTGAAATGGAGGCATCGACAATTTTTGCAGTTTCACAACACTTCAATGTGCCCTCTGCTGCCTCGCTTTATGTCGGAGACAATCTCATTGAAGAGCACAATAACATGAGCGATGAATATACCGCCGAAGCAGACACCAGAAAACAAAATCAACTCACACAAATAAAGATAGGTTTATCTGAACTTCTCGCTTGAAGAATAGTTGCAACAGACAAGACAATGGACCTCCAATACACTTATACTTAATTTCCTCAGTGTGAGGAGTTTTTGTTTGTTATAATTATACTATAGACAAAACGTCAGCATTAAATCAACTACAAAAATTTCTAAATAACAATCCCGACCTAAAGCCAACTGAAGGCTATGTATTAAGTGACCCCTCCGAGCGAGCAATTAACAATGAGGCAATTTATTACTTCTAGTGGACGGAATTAAGTGGACAAGAGTGCTCGAGGTGGCTATTCGTACTATGTTATGCCGGATGGTGCAGTAGTATTGCCAAATGGAAACTCGGGTCAACCTGAAAGTCTTGAAAACATCTATTCTCGCTGGCAAAATCAAAAATTCTAAGACTTACGAGAGGCCTTTAATTTATTTATTCTTTTTTAAGTATATTTGACTTTCGGTATCGGCTTGTGTAGTAGCGTCCAATAAAGGAATTAGCTGCAATGATTTAGCAAGTTTTACATCGTCTTTATTCATTCCTTGAAGGATAAATACTCCTCCTGGGGTCAAGATTCTTGCAACTTCTAGCAACAACTTTATGTGTAGACAAATATAGTTCTTTGGGTCTAAGGATACTTGTGTTATAGCATTTCTATATTCTTTTGCCATAAGTTCTGCTTTCTCTCTATGGCTCAATATAGAATCATAGTCAAATGATGGAAGATAACTACACAAAACCCCTCCTATACTTTCGCTTAATAGGGTAATGTCACGAACATCTATCACCTCATCGATAGAGTAGTTGTGCGGTACATCATCTTCTGTATAGACTGTTACTCCTTTAGATATATTTGTAACTTTTGTAATCGGAAGAGTCAGATTAAGTCTCTCCATCACCCTATATCCTCTAGGAGTTGGCCCAGCTATTTCTATTACTGGAAGAAAAATCTCATCTAGAATACTTTGGATCTTTGAACTCATATTAAGTATATTGTATAGCAATCCCAGTGGAAAGACGGCTTTTTTGTGGTGAGGTGATGAATTGATGAGACAAAAAATATGTTTTTTATTATCCAGCATATCTGTAGATATGTTGAGTGATAAAAACCTTTTTAGCCTTCAAGTCACACATCAAAATGCAGTTTTTGCCTTGAGGTTGCTACAGATACTCTGCGCTACGGAATTTCTGAAATATCTTTGTGATATTATTGAGTTATGTCAAAACCTAAAGCATACATTGCAAGCCCTATGGGATTTGCTGAGAGCACAAGAACCTGGTACGACAACACTCTATTGCCGACGGTAAGCAAATATGTCGAACCACTTGACCCGTGGACTGTCGATGTTACACATATACTTGAAACTGATCCTACAGAAAGGCCCGCTCTTTGGGTGGAGCTCGGAATGCAACATTATCAAACCATACAAGAAGAAGCTGATTTAGTTATTGCCGTGCTTGATCAAGAGCCACCAGACACTGGTACAGTTGCTGAGATTGCTTATGCAGCGGCTCATAATATCCCAGTTATTGGCTACAGAAGTGATATTCGTACCACTGGAGAAGAAGGCTTGCCCTACAATCTAATGGTTGGAGCGGCCATTAAGATGAGTGGCGGTATTGCAGTGGCCAGTTTAGTAGAATTAGAAAATGAATTAAAGCAACGATATCCAAGATCTTAGATATTAAATAGTTAAGCTACCATATCCCAACATTTACGAATTGTTCGTATCGGCAATTTACTCATCATATACTGGCCCTAAATTCAGCCATATGCACCAATAAGAATGAAAGTCCCATAATATTTGATTTAACAGGAAAATAAGTTTACGACAATAATGATATCAAGCAATGTTTACAAAATTTATTTTTCAACATTATATGTATTAACGAGATATTGTTTTTGATAATCACAGATCTAGAAGCTTTATTATTGTCTTCATATTCCTATTTGTGTGAAAATCTTTATATTTTGTTTTTACCAAAAGTTTAGAAAATGGACTTTTGACTGTCATACCCTTTTGCACCTTCCAATAAACCACATCATCTCCCAAAGCCAAACTGTCCACCTGCGATTTTAGGTTTACACCCTGCTCATACAGACTTTTCACAATATTGTTATTGGTAAATATTACATAGTGCTGATACGACCCATCTGTAATATCAAACGGATATTGTTCTACAATACTTTCTAACTGATGTTCGTCTACAATAAAAACCTTTGCAGTAAATCCAAATCGCTTTGATATCACTACTTCTAGTCTTGATTTTAATGCCTCAATATCATCTTCTTTGGTGATAAAAACAATATTCCCAGTCTGTAAATATGATTTAACACTCACCAGACCCTCAGCGGCGTAGCATTCAACTAAGTTAGCCATTTTGACATTACGACCACCAACATTTATGCCCCTTATGAAAGATATATACTTATTCACAGGTGTAATTATACTCGAATATCGCTACCCGAGCAGAAAATAGTTGCACAATTGATATTATTTGCTCGTGGTTTTGGTATTATAGCTATATGCAAAAAATAACTCCATTTCTGTGGTTCGACAACAACGCCGAAGAGGCTATGAACTACTATGTTTCAGTTTTTGAAAATTCAAAAATTATTCATATAGAACGATACCCTGATGAGTCACTGGATAAACATTTTCAGGGCATGGCCGGCAAGGTTATTACAGGAATATTTGAACTCAACGGTCAACAATTTATGTGTATTGATGGTGGGCCACAGTTTATATTTAACGAAGCTATTTCGCTATTTGTGTCCTGTACCGATCAAGCAGAAATTGACTATTTTTGGTCGAAACTTTCGCATATTCCAGAATCCGAACAGTGTGGCTGGTGCAAAGACAAATTTGGTGTAAGCTGGCAAATAATCCCAAACAACATGGGAGAATTATTGGGCGGTAGACCACAAGCAATCCAAGCTATGATGAAA
>CAYQBK010000051.1:0-6468 GCA_964415715.1 uncultured Candidatus Saccharibacteria bacterium | reverse complement strand
ATACTTGCTGGCTGCTTGTTGGGCTGCGTTTTGGTTTTGGATGTAGCTAGTACTACCACTAGTCGGAGCAAAGGCCATGCAGCTTGGTGTATCACCGAGCCCATTTATCGCTTGGCCAGCACTACAAGCCACTGGATAATTATTTAGTGCAGACCAGTCTACCGAGCCAGCAGATGAAACAGTTAAATTGTCAGCTACGTAGCTATCTGCAATAACCGCACCCGTCCAACTACCCGAAGTTATAGTACCCAGGGTGTTTATGTTGGCGCTACCGGCCCAGGTGCTGAGGGCTGTGTTTTCAACATTGCCTAGTCCAACTTTACTTTTGGCTAAGCTAGTTAGCCAAGCAGGATCAGCATAGCTTCCAGATGTAACAACAATATTGGCTGTATTTACTCCGTTGACAGTTGTCGTGCTTAGGCTACCACCAGACACGGTACCACCACTAAGTGTACCGCCAGATATTGTAGCTGTGTTAATAGTGCCGCCAGATACAAGCAGATTCCCTGTGACATCTAAGCCACCGTTAGCAGACACTAGGCCGAAAAAGGTTGGTGTATTGACAGTCGAAACGGTCACCGTACCTGATGGACCGGCAGTTGTATTGATGTTTGTACCAGCTGCAATAGTCATGGTGTCTGTGTCTGTTATGATCTGTGGTGTGCCACTACTGCCAGCTAGGGTTAGATTAGTAAAACCCCCACCACCAGTATTACAACTACCCCATACAGGGTTTAAGCCATTGCTAATAAGACAAGTATTTAGTCCACCAACACCGAGCTTCGCCATGGTATTACCAGCTGAGCCCACCAAAATATCACCACTATTGATACTGCTTTGACCTGTTCCACCCACACTAACTCCAACTGTGCCACTAGATATATTAGTAGCGTTTAGATTTGCTATATTTCCACCGTTTAGGGCTGGGTATTCGCCCATGGCAGTTGTTTGAATAAGCTGGTTTGTGCCATTAAAATTATTGCCCTGAAGTGTAACATTGGAGCTTAATCTACTATCAACCAATACACCTGATATTATTTGACTACTGTCTATGGCAATAGAAACATTGCTTGCTGATACTAAACGACCTTGCTGATCCACACTAAAACTAGCGACACTACCGCTTGAGCCATAACCACCAGCTAAAACAGATGTATTTGCTAGATTGAGTAGTGTTGAACCGCCCAAAACCACACTTCCACCACCACCTAAACCAATACCTGCTGTTATGTTAATAGCTCCGTTACCTACTAGGTAGCTATTACCCAGCTGTCCACTATTTATATTGCTAGCATTTAGGTTAGTTAATCCTGAGCCAGAACCAGCAAAGCTACCAGCTGCCACACTACCCGTAACTGCTAGGTTGCCAGTTTGGGCTGTCTGGTCACCAACAGGCAAGAGTTTTACATAGTCAGCGGGTTGGGTTAATACAGTGTTTGGCTGTTGTGTATTTGAACCCCACTCTATAAAGCTAGTGCCGTTGTAGTAATATATTTTATGATCACTGCTATCGAGGTAGATTGTGCCTAGTTGAGGGTTAGTTGGTCTGGCTTCAGGATTTAGGTTTAATACCCCAGTGATATTGACAGTACCCATGATATCCAGTCGGCTAGGTTGACCCAGTGATACACGAGCTTTATTGGATATCTCTTCTAGTGGAATAGTGATGCCTTTGGCAGTGGTCGGCTGAGTGGTGCTGTTATTTTTATTTGATTTAGTTAGCTGAAAAATAGCAAAGCTAGTACCAGATACAACCAGCAATATTGCTAACAATATAGCAGTGAACCACATCAGTTTGCGACGATATAATAGCCTTGGGTCTTCGCCAAAGTTAGCATAGCGAGTTTGATTTTCTAGTTGAGCTGTAGTTATACCGTAGTCTAGACTATCGGTCGGGTTGATTATATCCCCCATAGATATCGGTCTATCTTGAGAATTGCTAGTAAGATTTTCAGCTGACGACTGTTGTGATTGAGTAGTATCTGCCATTTTTTAAACCTTTAACACCAAATAGATTAATAAACTACCGAAAATAGCGATCAATATGACCCCAACAAATATACGAACAAGTACTTGCATAATAACAGGCCGTGCCAGCGGGTTGCGGCTGGATTGTGTAATGGTGGTTCTGATGGCGCTATATGACATAGCCGTTATGCTAGCGATAACTCCAAATGCAATAAAAGTCACACTAGCCATCTTAAAAGGCGTCACCGGCCTCCCCGAGACCCGTTCAACCCAACCAATAAATCCAGGCCTACCACTTGTATTTTTCTGTATTCTGAATAGTTCTATCTCAAGTGGACCGATGTTAACTTGTTGATTTTGACCGTTTCCACTGGTAATATTTTGTGTGGTGTTTTTTTGGCTTGTGGTACTAAAATCAGCGCCAGCTGAACCAATTACGTTTTCATCTGACATAGCCTTTGCTGCAACCCCATCGATAGTTGAAATAGTCAGCAAATCACCCTTATGAATTGGTCCAAATATATCTGATACTAACGCCACCACTTTGCCATTTACTGCCACCTGAGTTTGGTTTTCTTGCTTGTTTACCGCAAGAGTGGAGCCACCATCGGACACGTTTACGCCAAGGAAATTTCGTGCATTGGTATTGGTGGCTAGCTCAATCTTTTGTTCACTGCCCGCAACTAAACTAACCAAAGAACCAAATGATATTGGCTTGTCGGACTGATAAGATTGCGTATACTCCGCGGCAACTGCACCAGTTCGAGCATAACCAGCAAAAAACATCACCATTAGCAATAATGTGAGTTTTGGTAATATTTTAACCATGTTATTGTTTATTGTTTTATTCAGCATTTTTTTGTTTTTTATTTTGTTGCTGCTAGATATATTTTGCGCCCTTTAACAGATAAATGCAAGGTAATTATTTGATAATTTTTTTATTCAAATAATTTTATCAATTTCATGATTTAGTGCTTAAATAATATTGTATGAGCTACAACATATAGTGTTACACTTACCTGTTAGATAAAAATACGATAAAATATAAAAAGTCTAAAAGCTAAGAATATTCGAAGCTTTTATTACAACATAAATTTAGATGTGTTTTGTAATTATTACAGTAACTCTAAGCTATTTTTTTGATTAGTAAACGGGTGTGGTGTTGACGATGGCCACGTACCGTTTTAACTCGTTTTTTTGCCTTGTATCGTATGGATGTAACTTTGTCTGCCTGCATGTCCTGCTCCAATATATCGGCTGTAACCTTTGCTCCTGTAACGGTTGGTGTACCAACAGATACATTTTCACCATCTATAACCAACAGTGGTTCAAAGCTAACTGATTTTTTGTCACTTATTAGTTCAATATCAAGTTCTTCACCTTCGGTTACTAGATATTGTTTGCCACCTGTGGCAATTACGGCTTTCTTCACGATATATTCCTCTTATCTATAATTTAATTCATGTGCTATTTTAACAGATGAACTACTAATAGTAAATATGATTTTACTGTTTTTCTGGATTGCTAGTCTTTTTTATGCCAATTTTTAATTCAACTTTGTCGATATTAGCCAGCAGTTCAAATGTAGGTTCAAAATTCGCTTTTGCCACCGTTGCCAAGGTTTCGGTGCATATTGTATCTACATGTTGCTTTATTGACTCTTTTAAATCTTTATCCTGACTATCAAGCGACAATACTATTCGATCACTTACATCCAAGCCAGCTTTTTTACGTGCTTCCTGGACCTGGCGAATGACTTCTCTCGACAGACCTTCAAGCTTTAAATCAGTAGTTATCTTGGTATCCAGTGTCACTTTGTATTGCAACGAGTCAGACTTTGTGTAGCTTACAGAACGAATATTAAGTTCCTTTAGGATTGCGGATTCATACTCAAGGTCAGCATTGGCCAAGATAGAAGCACCATCTATATGCATACTACTGAGTGGTTGTCGTACTTTTATGCCAGCTGTCGCTCTTAATGATAGACCTTCGTTGATAACTTTTCGGGTAAACGCCATCCTATCTAGCTCAAGCTGGTTTATATGACCAGAATCAGGCCAGTCAAGTAAATGTACAGACTCGCCACCCGTAAGTTTCACGTACAACTCTTCGGCTAAAAATGGTATAAATGGTGCCAAAATAATACTGAGTCGCACTAGTACAAAATGCAACGTTCGGTAAGCATCATCTTTGTCAACACCTTCTTCCGCCTTCCAAAATCGATCACGACTACGTCTGACGTACCAGTTGCTTGCGTCATCAATAAATGGCAAAACTGGTTTTAACGCATTTGGGATATCATATTTTTGCATATTGATATCGATCTCATTTTGCAACTCATACAGCCGTGAAACTATCCAAATATCTAAAATATTTGTTAGTTTGTCTTGGTGAATATCAAACGAGCCGTCCCATTCCCAGTTGTCAGCTTCAGCGTACAGCGTAAAAAAGTCATACATGTTCCAGATCATAGTTAGCTTTCTGGCAATATCACTAACATCTTTATCTTTTAAGATTGCATCTTCACAGTTTAAGACTGGCGATGAAAGCAAGAAAAAGCGAATTGAGTCGGCTGAATATTTATCCATCAACTCGTTCGGGTCGGTAAAGTTGTTACGGCTTTTACTAAGTTTGTAGCCATCGCTACCCATCAAGTTGCCAGTAACGATAACGTTTTTGTAAGCATTTGTACCAAATAGTCCAATACTAACCGCATGTACATAGTAAAACCAAGCCCTGACCTGGGCAACATATTCGACAATAAAATCTCCTGGGAAATTGTCTTCAAATTTTTTTACATTTTCAAATGGATAGTGAAACTGAGCAAATGGCATACTGCCACTCTCAAACCAACAATCTAAGACTTTGTCAATTCGCCTATACTCTGTTCCATCTATTGTAAATGTTACATCGTCAACCCACGGCCTGTGGTAATCTTTTAGAACTATGCCACTTAACTTTTCTAGCTCGGCATAGCTACCAACAACCTTTACGTGCTCAACGCCATCACTATCAATACCCTTCCATACCGGCATGGCAGTTGCCCAAAAACGATCACGACTCAAGTTCCAGTCTGGGGCGGATTCGATAGTTTTGGCAAAGCGACCATTTTTAATATGTTCAGGAAACCAGTTGATGTTTTCGCCGTTTTGTTCCAACATATCCTGACGTTGAGATTCAATATCCATAAACCAGCTTGGGTGCGCTCGGTACATTAGTTTGGTGCCACACCTGTGACAATGTGGGTAGCTGTGTCTAATATAATCTATCTTGAATACTATGCCTTGTTCAAGCAATGTTTTGGCAATTTGTTTATTCACATCCCATACTAGCTGCCCTTGCCATGCACCATCGATATACAAACCATTTGCATCCACCGTATGTAATACTGGTATATTGTTCTGTCGTGCCAACACAAAGTCTTCTTCGCCATAAGCAGGTGCAATATGGACAATGCCCGTACCGTCGTCAATGGTAACGTAGTCAGCATGCCAAATAGTTTGAGCACCATTGCCGTTATCACCAAATAGTGGCTCATATCGCTTACCAACTAGCTCTTTACCTGTTATAGTTTTTACAACTTTATAGTCCAGTGGTTGGTGCTTTTCATCTGTTAATACCTTTTCAACTAACTCACTAGCAAGCAACAACTGTTCTCCATTTATTTCAACTACCGTATAGTCAAAATCACTATTTACAGCCAGGGCCGTATTGGCCGATAGCGTCCACGGCGTGGTTGTCCAGGCAAGCAAATAAATGTTTTCATCTTTAAGTTTAAATTTAACATAGACACTCGGGTCGGTAACATCTTGATAGGCACCAGGGTCCATAGTAACCTCGGCCTTGGACAGTGGGGTGGCATCATTTGTGCAGTACATAAGTACTTTTTCACCTTCGTATATTTTGCCTTTTTCGTACAATGTTTTAAATGCCCACCAAACACTCTCCATGTATTCTTTATCCATGGTTTTATAGGCGTCTTTAAACTCTACCCACCGACCAACTCTGTCAATAGTATCTTCCCACAAATTGCTTGTTTGGACCATATTATTACGACAGGCAACGATATATTTTTCTATACCGTATTCATATATCTCTTCTTTTTTGTTGATACCAAGTTTTTTTTCTGTATATGTCTCGGCTGGTAAACCGTGGCAATCCCAGCCCCATCGCCGTTCAACTCGTTTACCTTTCATAGTCCAATATCTTGGGACTGCATCTTTGACAACCGAGCTAAGTAGAGTACCGAAATGTGGTACACCACTAATAAATGGTGGGCCATCATAAAATACATATGAATTATCCTTGGATCGTTTTTCTATCGATTTTTCAAATGTCTTATTTTCTTTCCAGGTGTTGACCAATTCTTTTTCGTATTCTAGTGCTCGTCTACGAGTGCCTTTTTTGTACTTCACTATATATGCTCCTTTTTTTGACATTAAAAAAACCACTTTTTTGCTGGATCCGACTTGTCGGAGGTACCATCCAGCTACCAGTGGC
>CAYQBK010000050.1:0-8487 GCA_964415715.1 uncultured Candidatus Saccharibacteria bacterium | reverse complement strand
CACCTAGTGGTCTCATCGCTAATCTAGTACGATGTATTTTTGTTCCTGGAACCATGTCACCAAAAACACTACTTGCGGCCACCAGGCATGTATTCTCGTATTCTTCAAATAACCCAATCGTAATTGCTAATTTTCCCAGAGGCATGACTAAATATTTTTCAACTACTTTGCCACGATCAAATACTATAGATTGTAACCCTGCACCGTGTACCTCATTACCAAGAAATACACTCGATAAAAATTTTTCTGATAAGCCAGTTGCATGAAGAGTTTTTGATATTCTACCGCCCAGTGTCGGATCTTTTTCGCTTGGCTGATCACGATTATATAAATATATAGTCTGACATAATCTGCCTAGCTTTCCAGCAAACACGCCCGTGTCGTCATAACTAGCGTGATTTAATATTTTTCGCTTTTCTTCGAGGAGGTTCATAAATACTAATTATAAACTTTTATAGTTTTATTAGCAATGTTAGGATATTGACATAATTTCATATAACTATGCATTTGCGAGTATATCAACTTTGTATTACTATCATCGATAATGATTGACGACGTAAACAATGGTTTAGGGGTGGCGATTAGTAGATTACCCAGAGTGGACACTTTCTCAGTTCAAAGTGTTTTAAGGTCAACTTTTACTAAGCACGATGCGTTAAATAGTGTTACAGGAGCGAGTTTATTGTTGGCTTTGCACCGAGCACGTGAGGCTCAGGAATTGGCAGTTTCCTATCGTGATTTTAGAGTGGGAGCCCTGTTATGTATTTTGCATATTCACCGCCAACTATGCAGATACTGAGTGGTATAAATATTAAGCCAGAAAAAGAATCAGCAATAAATGTTCATGCTGAACAGCTAGCATTGCAAAAAATTAAAGATCTCGGCGGAGATGTTATTTCACTTATAGTTGTCGTAGGCGAGCTCCAAGCCGACACTCAAAGTGGCCGGTTGGCTACAACTCTCCAACCATGTGGCCTTTGTCGCGACAAACTAGACCGATCAGGGCTGGTTGTCGACGATGGAACTATTGTTGTAAGTGCCTTGCCTGATTTGCGCACTATGGAAATGCAGTTATTTGGCTCACTCAAGCTATTTCACGCTAACAATGACGATAGTGGTATTTTAAGGATAAATTTGCCTGAAATGGATTTACTAAAACCATTTAAACCGTCAACCAATACACCATACGCACTAAAAGAATCTACTAAACAGGATACTGAAGAAGCAATATGGTTTCAAAAAATAGAAGTGCCATTGTCGACTTTTAGACAAACTGGAAGTTTTTTGGCATAAAACAGCTAATTTATACTTGAAAGAATTAAGTTGATAATAGGCAATGCTTTTACCTATGTCTAAAATATCGTATAATTACAGATGAATTATGAAATACACTAACAAGCATGTTGCCGAAGCCTATGAGCGCTTAAAAAATGAATATTCACAGTTGGATGATAAGCGAGCCATATTGAAATCACCTGAGATTAAGGAATTATATCAACAGATTCGACAAATACCAGTCGATCTTCGCAAAGAATTTGGTAAACAAGTCAATCAGTTAAAAGATGAAGTTACAAATTGGCTAGATGACAATCATACAGTTCAGACAGAAAAATCAACTATTGATGTAACAGCTCCTAGAGATGTTAATGTTAGTTGGGAGCAGGATATGGTTGGTTTGTTTGCTGCTCAGGGCTCATTGCATCCAATAAGTATTGAACTTGCTAATATTTTAGATATTTTTAGTCGTATGGGTTTTTCGGTGTTAGAATCCCGCCAGATAGATGACGATTATCATATGTTCGAAGCGTTAAACTTTCCACTGGGTCATCCAGCACGTGATGATTATGACACTTTTATGACAGAAGATGGTCTGATAGCTCCGGCTCACACTAGTACTATGCAAAACCGTATACTTGTGGCAGATAAAGCAAAACTAGAAAAAGGCCAACCAATAGCAGTGGTTGTACCGGGCCGAGTATTTCGCAATGAAGACTTAGATATTACTCACGAGCATACCTTTCACCAAATAGAGGGTGTATATGTCGACAAAGGTGTAAATGTTGGTAACCTGATAGCTACACTAAAAACCTATATGAGTGAGTTTTTCGGCCAAGAGTTAAATATCAAAATTCAGCCATTTTATTTTCCATTTACTGAGCCTAGTTTTGAATTTGCCATAGAGCGCCCAGAAAGTATGAAAAAAGACGGCTCCGAAGCCGAGAAATGGCTAGAAATAGGTGGCTGTGGCCTGATAAATCCGAATGTTCTGAAACATGCTGGCATTGATTCAAATGTTTATACTGGTTTTGCATTTGGTTTTGGTGTCGAACGTATGGTTATGTTGAAAAACGGTATTGAAGATGTTAGACACTTTGAAAGTGCCAAAATAGAATTTTTGAGGCAATTCGCATGATAGATACTAGTAGTAAGAATCAAGTAGCAAGTAGCAAGATAAAAGCCTTTACAGATCTTGTTGCTTGGGAAAAGGGTCATGGTTTAGTGTTAAATATATATAAAATTACAGCACATTTTCCACAATCCGAACAGTTTGGTTTAACTTCTCAAATGCGCAGAGCTGCTGTTTCTATAACATCAAACATCGCTGAAGGGTTTTCACGTAGGACAATAAATGATAAAAAACATTTTTATCAAATGTCACTTGGTTCGCTTACAGAACTACAAAATCAACTTATTATTGCTCGAGATTTAGGATATTTTGCAGAATATGAAGTGATTGAAGTATCATCTGTTGAGCTACATAAAATAATCAATGGCTTAATAAAGTCTTTGAGGGAAAATAACTAATGCTTACTACTTACTACTTACTACTTGCTACTGAGGTCAAAAATGAAGGTTAGTTTAAATTTTGCCAATAGTGTTAGCAATGTTGATATTGCCAGAAATGGCGTCGATGAAATAATACGGCGGGTTGGTGCTCAACTTGGTGCTATAGAAGATGTTGAATATTGGGCACAACGATATGAAAAGGCAGTAATAGTGCAGGTGGTGTCATGCGAAAAACATCCAAACGCCGATAAACTAAACGTTTGCCTGGTGGATGATAGCGGTGTTACAGTTGGTGTAGAACGAAATAATGATGGCTTAGTTCAGGTGGTGTGTGGAGCGCCCAATGTTCAGTCTGGAGTGCTAGCTGTATGGTTACCACCAACAGCGACAGTCCCTGCTAGCTATGGAACTGATGAGCCATTTGTACTGGGTACGCGTGAACTACGTGGTGTAAAAAGTAACGGTATGATGGCCGCACCAGATGAACTAGGACTTGGGACTAGCCATGACGGGCTGTTATTGCTTGACGAAACAGCCAAACCCGGCCAGATGTTTGTAGAACATTATGGGCTGAATGATGTGGTACTAGACCTTGAAAACAAAATGTTTACTCACCGACCAGACTGTTTTGGGGTTTTGGGGGTAGCGCGTGAACTAGCCGGCATCCAAAACATGCAGTTTGTTAGCCCTAGCTGGTATACCGACAAGCCAGCACTTAAGCGGTTGACAGGCGAAAATCTGCCTGTAAATGTTACTGTTGAAACAAAACTAGTTCCACGTTTTATGGCTGTTAGTATGTCTGATGTGAAGATATCCGAAAGTCCACAGTATATAAAAACTTACCTAACTCTGAGTGGTATTAAAACTATCAACAACGTGGTTGATATCACTAACTATTTGTCACAGCTCACTGGCCAGCCTCTGCATGCTTATGACTACGATAAATTGGTAGCAAACGGTGGGGAGCGGGGAGCAAGTTTAGTGGCTCGCCAGTCAAAACCTGGTGAAAGTTTGGCACTACTAAACGGAAAAACTACCCAAATAACAGATGACCAAACCGTTATGATAGCTACCGACACTGTACCTATAGGCATAGGGGGGTGTATGGGCGGATCAGATACTGAGGTCGATGAAAATACGACCAATATTGTATTAGAATGCGCCAGTTTTGATATGTATAACATTCGTAAAACTTCTATGAAATATGGCTTGTTTACAGATGCTGTTACTCGGTTTAACAAGGGTCAAAGCCCACTCCAAAACGACCGTATCTTAGCCCAGGCTATGAAGCTAGTAGCCGATACAGCGGGTGGCCAACAGGCTAGTAATGTTTACGATGTTCAAAATACACCTGTAGAGCCAATGCCGGCCGTGATTGTCGGGGTAGATTTTATCAACACTCGGCTTGGGTCTGCACTAAATTCCGATCAAATATCACAGCTACTAAGCAATGTTGAATTTGATGTTCAAGCATCTGGTGACGTTTTAACGATAAATATTCCATTTTGGCGCCGTGATATAGAACTACCCGAAGACATAGTTGAAGAAGTGGGTAGGTTGTATGGTTTTGACCAACTACCAGTCACATTGCCAAGTAGGCCGGCTCAGCCGGCAGTTTATGACAGTATTTTACTGCTAAAAAACACCATTCGTTCAGCCCTAGCTAGTAGTGGCGCAAACGAAGCCCTAACCTATAGTTTTGTTCATGGTGAACTGTTAGAAAAAGCCGGGCAGAACAAGGCTCAGTCATATAAGCTGGCCAATGCGCTAAGTCCTAGTTTGCAGTATTATCGCCAGGCAATATTGCCAAGCTTGCTCGACAAGGTAAATGCCAATATCCGGGCCGACTACGTGCGTAGCGATGACAATGATTTTGCCCTGTTTGAACTAAACAAAGTTCACATAAAAGGCCAACAAGACCCAGCTGAATCTGATCTGCCCCTAGAACATAATCGCCTTGGGCTAGTCTTCGCAGCCGACGCCAAAACAGCCAAACGCAAATATCAGGGTGCGGCTTTTTACCAGGCTCGCAAACTGTTAGATACTGCGATAGGCTCGCTAGATATTGCATATCAGGTCGAACAGCTTGCCGAGCAACAGCTCCCCACAGACATACAAACACTAGTGGCTATGTTTGATAAAAACAGATTGGGTGTCATAGTGGTTGACGAACAAGTGGTGGGCCTAATAGGTGAATACAGCACTACTGCCAGTAAAAGGTTTAAACTGCCAGATTACTGTGCTGGCTTTGAGTTGAACCTAAACGGCTTAAAACCCCAATCAAAAACCTACCAGCCAATACCCAAATACCCCAAAATACGCCAGGACATAACTGTTAGTGTGCCACTAGATACCAGTTTTAGCACTGTGCGTGCTGGTTTAGAACAGGCACTTTTCAGTCAGCTAGACGAAACCTACTATGCTAGTGTTGGCTTTCCGGTTATATATTGTCCAGACGGAGCAACCAGTAAAAACATCAGCTTTACCGTGTGGCTAGCTAACTACAATAAAACTCTGTCGTCCGATCTGCTAAATAGCCTGCTAGATAAAGCAGCCACCAAAGCCAACTTAACTCGTATTTAGCTTGACATATATTGTGTTATGTGCTAATATACAAAAGCTATGCTCGCCTATATAGGGCAGTGGCATATGCACTTTTACAGGTGTTGTTAATATAGTTATCACTACTCGCCTTAGGTGCAATATTTGTGCAGACAAAGTTTGTCTGTGGGAATATTGCGCTTATGTGCTGCCTGTAGTGGTAACCTAGAATAGGTTATTACGCCGGCCCCCACTAGGGCTAGCGTAATAGTGCGTGATTATTCCGCATATCCACCCCCCCATACTGGGGGAGTGTGTTTCGTTGACGTATACTCTCATAAGGTAGCGTCAACAAGGTTAGGTGACTACTGGGCCTCATTGCGCCCTGACTGTCACCGAGTTGATGAAACGCACTCCCCCGCAGGTGTCTGGTCCCAACTACTCCGGGGACCAGGCGCGGGGTGGGCGTGAGACTTTGGAGCTGTGTTCGAACAGCTCCAATTGGCTCCGCCCACCCCGTTGTTTTGCCAAAACCTTCCCCATCAGGGCACCGGAAAGGTGCTCTGAAAAGGGCGAAAGAACACCTGATAAAGGGGTAGATTGGTACATGCGGAAATCCCGCCCATCTAGGACAACACCTGTTCTTTCCCATAACACATAAGTTTAATCCTGGCGCAGGATTCCCCGACCGTTAGGTCGTGGGCTGAATGCCCAAAAGAGCGGTAGCTCGCGTCGAGCTTTAGCTTGTAGCGGTAAATACCCCGAGCGTAAGCTCGTGGGAAATTTATTCTTGTGTTTTGTGGCAAAGACAGCAAATAAGCTACAATATATATTGATGAAAAAGATAAAAAATATCAAAAAGTTGATTGTGCCTTTTTTGTGGGCTGTTGGTATTGGTTGGAAAACCAACCCTGGGCTGTTTGTATTTACTAGTGTTAGCAGTATAGTGACCAGTAGCGTTAGTGGTATAGTAAACACCTATATCATAGCTCAGACAACAGCCTCTGTAGCGCTACTAGCCACTGGCAAGGTGTCTGTGCGAACGGCCAATATTATGGGCGGTAGGTTTTGGGCTATTTACGTTAGCTATGGATGTCGTACGGCGCATAACTAGCTATTATTCTAGTAAATATGATGATCAGCTAGAGCTTGTCATAAGTAACAGTTACGCCCTGAAGGTTAGTTCGTTTACCCAGGAACAGCTTGATAACCCAAAGCTACAAACTGCCCTAACTATGGCTAGCCGTGAAATGTATTCGGTCAAGAACGCCACCAATGTACTGCAAAATATTATATCGAGCTTTGTGGCTTATATATTGGCGGTAGTTGTGGTGTGGCACTACGCCTGGGGTATAGGGCTATTGTTGTTTTTGCTGGTCCCCGTATTGGCAGTTAGTAACTATTTTCAAACCAAACGTCGCCGGCAATCGTGGGAAGATAGTTCTGTCAACTGGCGTATAGCCAACGGGCTGTTTGACTATATAACTGATCCACTACGACTATTTCAGGTGCGTATTATGGGGGCTAGGGAAAATGTCCTAAAATTGCGTGAATATCACTTGAAAAAAGAAATGAAGATCCGCCAGACAGCCGAACTAAAAAACATATATTTGCAACTAGCCGAAGACATAATATCGCCACTGATAGAAGTCGGCACCAGGGTGTGGGCAATACTGCTTGTAGCTACAGCCCGGCTTAGTTTTGATCAGTTTTTGTTTGTCATAGGTTTGATACAGCAGGCCAGTAGCCAGACATTTATGCTGGGTTATAGCATAACCAACGCCCAAGAAACCTACCTAGCTACCAATGCTCTGCGTGAGGTGATGGAAATGCCAGAAATGCCCAACGGCACAAAACAGATAGATACCAGCCTGCCAGGTATAGCTATAAAGCTTGATCATGTTAGCTTAAAATACCAAAACAAAACAGTCGCCCTAAACGATATATCGCTAGATATAAAAGCTGGCCAAAAAGTTGCCATAGTAGGTGAAAATGGTGCTGGCAAAACAAGCCTGCTTCGTTTGATAACTAGGCAGTACGAACCAACCAGTGGCGAGATATATATCGACAATGTCAAGATTGGCGATATTGATAACAATAGCCTATATGACAATATGTCAGTACTTAGTCAGGACTATTTTTTGTTCAATCAACTAACGATCAAAGAAAATTTATCTGTTGCCTCGTCTGACAAAATGACCGACCGAGAGGTGTACAGTGCCCTAAGAACAGTGCATTTGTATGACAAAGTCGCTAGCCTAAAAGGCAAACTTAGAACTAGGCTCGATAAATCATTTGATGATGGAGCGGACTTGTCTGGCGGGCAAAGTCAGCGCCTCAGCATTGCTAGAACTCTACTAAAGCCGTTTAAACTACTAGTACTGGATGAGCCAACATCGGCCATAGATGCCAAAGCCGAGCGTAATATATTTAACAGTATTATGGAGCGCGCAGTGGATGCGACGGTAATAATAGTGTCGCACAGGTTTTCGACCGTTCGCAAAGCAGACTATATATATGTTGTCGATGGTGGTAAAATTATCGAACAAGGTAGCCACAATAGTCTGTTGGCCAAAAATGGTCACTACGCTGAGCTGTACCGGCTACAGGTAGAAGATTACACATAGTATGAAAAATATTTGGAAAATCATTGTTTTTAGCAAGCAACTGTGGCGATATTATGTCGGTATCAGTGCTTTTACGGTTGTTTTGAGTATAATAATGCTATTTTTGCCAATGTTATCTGGTTGGGCAATAGACGAAATGCAAAAAGGCACCTCTGCTGATGTTGGCTACATGGTCGCCTTGGCTGTCGGCATATTGGCTATAGATGTTATATCGACTATTGGTAATAATATTAGTGGATACTGGGGTGATCAGCTGTCTGTCAAGCTAAATAAACTTCTAAGTGATAAATATTATGAACATCTACTAGAGCTACCGCAAACATATTTTGACACCGAACTGTCTGGCAAGATAATAAACAGGCTTAACAGGTCTATCAGCCAAATCACTGGCTTTATGCAAATGCTAAGCAACAACTTTTTGCAGTTTATATTTAGTACTATATTCGCCCTGATAGTTGTGGCGTATTATAGCTGGCAAATAGCATTGCTATTGGGCGCACTGTACCCGATATATATTGTTTTAACATTAAAA
>CAYQBK010000049.1:0-7814 GCA_964415715.1 uncultured Candidatus Saccharibacteria bacterium | reverse complement strand
AAACTCCTCGCTCCTATCGCTATGGAGCAGGGTCTTCGTTTCGCTATCCGCGAAGGTGGACGAACTGTCGGTGCTGGTGTGGTAACCAAGATCACAAAATAATACTGCAAGTAGTGTTATACAAAATAAGGCGCGCTCCGCGCCTTATTTTATGTTTGAGGATCGCAATTTTTGGTTAATACATGGAGCAATGTGTCCATAAATATTAGAATATATGTATTATCACCCTGTGAGTTTATTGAATAAATTTGCAAAAAACAAATAGTAGTAAAATAAATATATTATGGGGAAGACGTAGATTTAGAAGAAGCTGCATAAAAACAGCCGATGTGTACAATCCTCATGGTGAGCATTGAGGCAGTTTAGATCCTGGCGACAAAAGTATAAGTGGTTTAGGTGGTGTAGCTATCTTAGGCCCAAGTGTAGCTAGCTCAGTAAATAAGTGGCTTGGTTTATTACAAGATTCAAACTGGGAAGTTACGCAACACCCGATGGATGCGTATGTTGCTAGCGATCTTGCACTTAGATCTTTAGGGTTAGCTGATTATAGTATAGTGCCGACACTTCAGTATAGTGAAGAAGCGAATCAGCATGTGTTCTACGGTCCTGAGCCTGAAATGAAAGAATTCATCCCTAATGCAGTGGCTACTCTTAAAGGAATTCATGAAGGCATTTCTGACGTCCTTGTACATCAGCCTGTCTATATGTATGAAGAGAAGTTTCGCGATAAAGATGTTGATACAGGATCAATCTTGAGGGAATTAATAGACGAGCATGATAAAAACAGAAAACGCGGTGAATACCCACTTTTTCTTACACTAGATTACCTCATAGTTATATAATAGGTGCATTTGACACTATGAAAACATTTCGAGACATAGAGAATTTTGAAAGAAGACAAGCACTTACACATTCAAGATATGTTATCCGGCTTGGTGATGCACTTGCTACGATAATGCCTATAGTGAGTGCTATAGACAGTACTTTGGCGACACCAGAACAAGATGAATTTGAGAGACACCCAATAAAACGTGCAATTTCATATGCATTATACAATAAAGATAGTCACTGGCAACATTATAGTTGGATTTTGGATAATTTTGATCCAGCAGGTGGCCTTAATCCCGGCGATCCAATGATGTATGACAGCAATCCAGAAAGACCAATACACTCAATGACACAGTGGTTATCAGAAGACGATGCCCTTCGGTTATTTTCTGAGCCTATAGCAAAAGCGTTATTATTGGCAATTGAAGGAAAAACAAGTGGTGATTTACCAATAATAGGTCAGCATGTAGATATTGTTCCAACGGATTGAGAATACCCACGATAAAAATAAGTCAGTATTTAAACTCTTCTGACCTGGTTCATAGGGTTAGAATAATATTTTGGCTTTTTTGTCGGCTAGTATTATGCCTATTACTCCTGCTATCAGCACTAGCATAAAATTTGTTTTTGAATTGAACAGAGTTGCCATAGTAGCAAATGTACTAGCAATAAATATCATAGGAAAAATCAAACCACCCCTATAACCTACTGCTTTTGACCAGGCAATAGCCAATAATTTAGCTACAAAAATCCATAGTACACCCACGATACCAAGTGTTTTGGCATCGTTAAGTAGGGGCTTGATGGACTCATTGCCAGTAAACTGGACGAGCGGACCACCTAATATATAGATAAAGCTTAGTCCAATACCAGCCAATAGGGCATGATGCCACCATAGTTTTATGTGTAAAATATCGACTACTTTCAATATATATTGATGAGTGTGTTTTAGCCCAAACGTTGATAGGTAGCCCAAGATAAAGACACCAATAGCAAAGATGATATCAACTAAAATAATATTCCATGAAATAGTTGGAAATTTGAAATACTGAGCATTCGCTGGGTCAATAATATTTAATGTAACGGTAGATGCACCAGATGATAGTATAGCCAACAGTATTAACTGAGTCGATATGTCGGCTTTGGCAACTTTTTTGACCAAAAATATTGTCAGTAATCCCACCCAAAACGAATGGAAAAATGCTGCAAATAGGGCAATAATAGCCGCGGCACTGACTATTTGTGGAGCTTTTGATTCAGTGGCAAGCAATTTTGAGCCAATTATTCCACCAGCGACCATACATGCGGGCACCAATACAGCTTCCGGCCCCAATGACGCCCCCGCCACTAGCGAAAAGAAGCCAATAGTTAGAATAGTAAAAAATTTAGATAGTTTAGGTTTTGCTTGATCTTCACCTAGGCCATGGCTTTCGTGTGTTTCGCTTTTTGGATCTAGATAGTGTTGTAATCCAAAAAAGACCAAAGTCAAAACTATACATATTGGAACTACCAACAAACGTTTATGCTCAGTATCAAATAAATCTTCCCAAATAAATGATATCCCGTGTGAAACACCAGCCTCAAAGATATAATATGTTAGCGCAACGGCAACGCCAACCAATATCGCAGTCGCCAAGATTTTAATTTTACCTAACATAACAATATTATACATAAATATCACTAGAATAAATATCCATAATATGATATATTTACAGGTGTAATATTAACTGTGGTGACTAAAAGTCGTTAGCAAGTTCTTTTATACTTACTAAAGATGTTACACCACCTAGATCAGATATTAGATGTTGGATTATAGATTTCTAAATTCTAAAATCCATAATCTAAAATCAATAAAAAAGGAGTTCACGCTATGGCTGATCCAGCCCCACAACAAAGAATTCGTATTCGCTTAAAAGCCTACGACCACAAAGTTATTGACCAGTCTGCCAAACAGATTATCGATACTGCAATCCGTACCGGCGCAACAGTAGCCGGCCCAATACCACTACCCACCCGCAAAACAACCTACACAGTAGTTAAGAGCCCTCATGTTTACAAAAAGGGTCGAGAACAGTTTGAGATGCGTGTTCACAAACGTCTTATCGATATCACCAATGCCACACCAAAAACTATCGATAGTCTGATGAATCTATCACTACCCGCCGGCTGCGACGCCGAAATAAAAATGTAACTGCATTTTACTTTTATAAAAGGCCCCGTTAATCGGGGTTTTTTATATAGGGTATTAGGCTTATGCGCCCTTTGGTATACTTATGTCATGCTATCGGAAACGCAAAACCTAAAACGAAATTTTAAACTACTGTATTGTTTAAACTTTTTTCTAAACTCAGCATTTACGTTGCCAATATACATACTATTCGGTAGGGAATATTTAGGTCTCAGCTATTTGCAGGCAGGCTCATTTCTACTAGTTAGTTGGTTTGTTTCTATTGTTTTGGATTTTTTTGGAGGCGTCTTTACGGACAAAATAGGTAGAAAAAAAGCATTTGTGTACGGCATGGTTATACAAATAGCAACTTTTATACCGTTTTTACTAACAAAATCATATCCATTATTAATCATTTCTTCAGTATTAAATGGTATTGGCGTGGCACTAAGTTCAAACTCTATCGATGCTTTGATATATGAACAGGCAATAGTGGTTGGCAAAAAGAATGACTATCAACACGCAAATGCTATATCACAGGTTTTTGTATTTTTAGGTAGGATATATGCGACAATCTTGGGTGGTTTGTCGTATAAGATAGATCCAAGATTGCCATATCTTTTGTATATAGTTGCATTATGCCTAGTTCTTATAACAGGTTTGGTTATGAAAACAGATAATATCGTTAAGCGAAGCGAAAATGGTAAATATCTTAATCTGGTTAGTACTGCATTCAAAGTATATAAAAATAATCTCGCATTGCTAAAGTTTGTTATTGTCAGTGGTATATTTGCCTTTTGGGCTGATATGCTTTTTGCATACTATCAGCCATTTTTTATTGAACAGGGTGTTACATCGACCACGCTTGGCTTTTTGTTCGCAACAATTTCCATAGGGTCAGCTGCTGGTTCATTTATGATGCGTAAGCTACCAGATAAGCTATCAGCGCTCATTCGATACAACTAATACAGCTTGTTGGTGTATTAGCTTCAAGTTTGTTGCTTGTTGTGTTGAAGCTACCCGTAGCCCTAGCCGCCCCGTTAGTTATGTCTATTGTATCGGGTTTTGATATTCCAAATCTTCGTTTATGTGTGAATCAGAATACACCTGATTCAAGCCGAGCCGCCGTCCTATCTGTAGCCACTACTGTATATAGTGTTGGTACTGGGTTTGGACTTTTGTTGGCGTTTTCATTAGCAAATAGCCTAAGCTCATCGAATATACTATGGGCTATATCCATTGGGACAATATCAACTATATTGTTGAGTTTATTGGTAAAGACCAAAGAAAAGTCAATTTTACATAAAATATAATGTAGTTATCGTATAACTAGTTGATATTGGGGTATTATATACACATGTTAGATACAGCTTATAAATCAATAATCCGAGCCGCCAAAATAAAAGGGCTTAGCCAACAAGATATTGATAAACTTCTAGAGTATGACAAAGCACACGTCTTTGAGATATCACATAGCAACGGTCAAAAATACCAAGCCTATAGGGTTCAACACAATAACAAACGTGGCCCATACAAGGGTGGCATCCGTTTCCACCCCGGTGTCGACAAAGACGAAGTGACTGCCCTAGCAACCCTGATGAGTTTTAAGACAGCTACAGTTGGCTTGCCACTTGGTGGTGGCAAGGGCGGGATTGCGGTTAATCCAAAAGATCTAAACAGTACCGAGCTCGAAGAGCTCAGCCGACACTATGTCCGACGTTTGTCAGATAAGATTGGGCCATATGTCGATGTTCCGGCGCCAGATGTAAATACAGATAGTCGAATTATTGATTGGATGGTAGATGAGTATAGTCAAAAAACTGGTGATAAAACCCGAGCATCTTTTACGGGCAAAAGCATAAAAAATGGTGGGAGCTTGGGTAGGGAAGCAGCGACTGGTCGTGGTGGAGTTGTGGTTTTAGCCGAATTACTAAAACTTTTAAAATCTAAACAAAATATTAGCTACGCTGTACAGGGTTTTGGCAATGTTGGGTCTTTTTTTGCGACAGTTGCCCAGACCGATCACCCACAGTGGCAGTTATTGGCAGCAACTGATTCTAGGGGTGGGATAACATCAACACATACTATTGATGCTACCAAACTGGCTAGTTTCAAAACTAGCTGTAAAAACGTTGCTAGCTATGATACTAAAGATGTTGGCGTTATTGATAATGAAAAATTATTAACCCTGCCGGTAGATGTACTTGTTCTGGCCGCCTTAGGCGATACCATAACAGCCAAAAATATGGCTGATATTAAAGCAAAGTTTATTCTAGAACTAGCCAATGGCCCAGTGGACGATGAAGCATATGAATATTTAACTGCCAAGGGTGTAATAATCATTCCAGATATCCTAGCTAACGCTGGTGGAGTAATAGTTAGCTACCTAGAATGGTTACAAAATATTGAAAACAGTGTCTGGACAGAAGAAACGGTTAACGATCGCCTGAAATTAAACCTGCAAAACGCAACCAAACAAATTTATGAAAAATCTATCGAATATCAAACTAGTCTAAAAGACGCTGCATTTATTGTTGCCATTGAAAACTTGGTAGATCCAAAATTGTCATAAAATATTTGCATTATTTATATTTAGCTTCATAATTAAACAAAACACGCTAAAATAAATAGTAGTTATATAAATCAATGTTTGGGGAGTAAAGGTATATGACAAAGTTTGTGTTTGTTACAGGTGGTGTGTTGTCTGGAGTTGGCAAAGGTGTTACGGCTGCTAGTATCGCTTGTTTGTTAAAAGCACGGGGCTACAAGGTAAATATTCAAAAATGTGATCATTACTTTAATGTTGATGCAGGCACCCTAAACCCAGCTGAACACGGCGAAGTCTTTGTTACCAAAGACGGTGCCGAAACTGATCTTGACCTTGGTCATTATGAAAGATTTTTAGATATTGAGCTTACTCAAGCTAGCTCGACTATGACAGGTCGTATCATAAGGCAAGTCATAGAAGACGAACGTGAAGGCAAATATTTGGGTAAAACTGTTCAAATAATCCCCCACGTGACAAACGCTATGCAAGAAGCAATATTATCG
Source organism: uncultured Candidatus Saccharibacteria bacterium (assembly GCA_964415715.1). Classification (GTDB taxonomy): domain Bacteria; phylum Patescibacteriota; class Saccharimonadia; order Saccharimonadales; family CAIOMD01; genus DALYDK01. The sequence continues at coordinate 1,768 of CAYQBK010000049.1, read as the reverse complement.
GCTGCCGAAGGCTACGATATTCATATTGTTGAGATAGGTGGAACTGTTGGCGACTATGAAAGTGTTGCGTTTATAGAGGCAGCTCGACAGCTAATGGATAAATTAGGAGCGGGTAATGCTATATCTGTTCACGTAGTATATTTGCCATATATTGCAGCTAGCCAAGAAGTCAAGAGTAAACCAGCGCAAAATGCCGTTCGTGATTTGCGTGAAGTTGGCATATATCCAGATATAATAGTTGCCCGAGCGGATACCGAGGTGGAGTCAAAAATTGTAGACAAACTCAGCTTATTTACTGGTTTACCAAAACAGGCCATAGTGCCTATGCCAACAGTAGACACCATATATAGCGTACCTTTGATAGTTGAAAAGCTTGACGTGGGATCGTTGGTGTGCAAGTATTTAGGCATTAAAGATCACAAAGCTGACATCAAAGCATGGAAAAAACTAGTTGAAAAAATCCAAGACAACACGTTACCGTGCGTTAAAATTGGGATAGTTGCAAAATATTTAGATCACCAGGATACGTATGCAAGCGTTGTAGAATCGATCAAATCTGCAGCGTGGGCTGAAACCAAAAAAGCCGATATTGTCTGGATAGATGCCGAAAAATGTAATGATACTAATGTTGCCGAAATGTTAGGTGACGTACAGGCAGTGGTAGTGCCTGGTGGCTTTGGCGAGCGTGGGGTTGAGGGCAAGATATCGGCAGCCAAATATTGTCTAAAATCTGGCAAACCTTACCTCGGGCTATGTTTGGGTATGCAAGTGGCAGCTATCGCGGCGGCTAGACTTGCCGGTGAATCACAAGCGAACTCAACAGAGTTTGACCCAGACAGTGAAGCGCCGGTCATAGATATTATGGAATCGCAAAAGTTAGTAGCTGTTAAGGGTGGAACAATGAGACTGGGCAACTACAACTGCAAGCTGGCCAAAAAGAGCAAGGCCGAAAAACTATACGGCAAAACAGATATTGTCGAGCGACATAGACATCGCTACGAATTTAATTCTAAATACGAAGATCTTATCAATAAGGCCAATCTGTACGTTGTAGGTCGTAACCCTGAAACCGGTCTAGCTGAGGTTGTCGAAGCGGGTGGCAAACAATATTTCCTAGCTAGCCAATATCACCCCGAATTTAAAAGTCGACCGCTTGTGCCGCACCCACTATTTTTAGGTCTAATAAAAGCTACTAAATAATTTAGCCTCATGAGCAACAAGTCTTCATTAATAAAAGACATATACCTAGAACTAGGTAGTTATTTTCGACCGCCCCGCAAAATGCTAAACAACTTGGTGTTGAACGGTTTTGTTTCGGTGTTATTTTTTCTAGGTAGTTATATGCTAGGTAGTTATAACCCTGCACTTTTACCAATAGCAGCAGCTACAATATTGCTATGGACACTGGCCGATGCGTCAATAAGCAATCAGCTTGTTTTTGACAAAACTCAGGCAAATATTTTTTTGACGAAACATGGTTCATTAGCCTATTATTTATTGGTTAAAAATTTGTCTATAGTAGTTTTGTCACTTCCGCTAACCATAGTATATGGTTTGGTATTGGTAGCTATTATTGGTAGCTGGCATGAGCTTTTGTACGGTATGATAGCCGCCTTGACACTGGTGTGGGGATGGCTAGGTATCAGCAATGCCGTATCTGTAATATTGCCATTTGAACTAGTAGATATCAAGATCTACGTCAAAAACAAAGATATTTGGATACCATATGGGGTGCTATATGCATTGCCATGGGTATTACTTCCCGTTT
>CAYQBK010000048.1:0-7762 GCA_964415715.1 uncultured Candidatus Saccharibacteria bacterium | reverse complement strand
ACAACATTCCGCCTGCACCGTCATCTATTGATTATTCAACTTTTGGTGGGGCGGTTGCTAACAATGCCGGGGGAAAGAGAAGTGTCAAATATGGCTATACACGTGATTATATAAATTCTGTTAGGCTTGTTTTGGCAAATGGTGAAGTGATGGAGACGGGTCTGATAACAAAAAAAGCCCTAAACAAGAAAAAGAGTCTTGCGACACTAGAGGGCGAGATATATCGCACAATAGATTCTATTGTTACAGAAAATTCCGAACTTATAGCCCAAACTAAACCTGCACTACTCAGCAATAATAGCGGGTATGATATTTGGAGTATAAAAGATGCCAAGGGCAATATTGACCTAACTAAGCTTATTGTTGGTTCGCAGGGTACGCTTGGTATCATGTCTGAATTAACCGTCGATGCTGAGGCATATAACCCTAAAAATACTTTACACCTAGCGTATTTCGATAGTTTAGAAAATGCAACAAATGCAATAACTGCTATTTTGCCATTAGAGCCAAGTGCTTTGGAAGTGATAGATTATAATCTTATCGAATTTGTCGAAGCGACTTGCCCAAATCATTTAACTAATCTTGTCCAGAAACCATACCCTAAAGTGATATTGTTTGTTGAATTTGATGATCATAAAAAACGTAAACGGAAAAAAGTTTCCAAGAAAACTACCAAAATATTTGAAAAATTTGCCTATAAGTTTTTGCAAACAGATGATGAATTTGACCAAGAGGATATATGGAAACTGCGGGATTCTGCCGCGGCAGTCTTGTGGCAATCGGCTGGCAATAAAAAACCTGTACCAATTATTGGTGATGCATCAATTCCAGCAAACAAACTCAATGAATATTTGGTGCATCTATATAGATTGTGTGATGAGTACGGTGTTGACAAGGCTGTTTGGGGTCATGCGGGTGAATCCAATATACAAACAATGCCCATGGTTGACCTAAATACATTGGGCGACAGACAAAAAGTATTTAAGCTTACAAACGCCTACTACAAACTAGTGACTGATATGGGCGGGTCGATCACGGGGCAATATAATGATGGCCGTTTGCGAGCGCCGTATGTTGGGTTGATGTATGGCGAGCAAATATACGATGTATTTAAACAAATAAAACAGTTATTTGACCCATACGGCTCTATGAACCCGGGTGTCAAAATGGATACAAATCTGCCTGACCTACAGAAGATTGTCCGGACAGATTATGGCATGGGCCACCTATACGACTACATGCCCCGCACATAGCCCACGAACAATTTGTTTTTACATTATAATATAAATATGACAAAAAAAATAATTTTGATTGGTGGTGCACCTACTGTCGGTAAATCTACAATAGCTGGGTTACTATCGGCAAAGCTTGGTTTGCCATGGATATCTACTGATCAGACCAGAGAAATTATGCGAGTTATGGCCAATAAAAGTGAACACCTCGACTTGTACGGTGTTGATGGTCACGATGCGGTTTCATTTCTGACAACATTTACTGCAGAACAAATTGCAGATATGGAGTTTAGGCAAGGTGCTTCCGCATGGCTTGGTAATAAAAAGCTCATCGAAGACGACTTTACATGGCGCAAGGGTTTTATCATTGAGGGTGTGAATATTCTACCTGAACTTATACCCACACTTCAAACAAGTAGCGATATTCGTCCAGTATTTTTGATTGATGATAACGAAGACCGTATGCGACAGGTCGTTTTTGATCGTGGATTATGGGACGACGCTGATAAATATCCAGATGACGTCAAAGAAAAAGAGGTTGAGTGGGCGACAATATTTAGTCAAAAGCTAGAAAAAAGTGCACTTAAATATGGCTACCCAGTCGTGAAAATTTGCAAGAATAGTAAAGCAGACTTGGAAGCAGTTATGACTGCATTGCATTTATAAAAACAATAATTCCTCTGGGTAGTTCACTAAATTTATTACTAACCAATATTATTTAAAAATAAACCTAATTGATTAACTTTAAGTGTTTAATGGTGGCTATATTATTATCTTTATATTCAATAATATCAATGCTATCGATTTCACCAGTCATCGCAACACCAGCATTATTCAATTTATCAATTCTGGCTTTTGTTGTCTCTACATCATCACTATTACCAATACTTATATGTGGAATATAGTCTATATCTAGTCGAAGGTTGGTTTTAAATAATCCGGAGTATAGTTTATCGTGCAGTTTTATAATGTCAGAGTTCCCTATATCAGGAACTAGAAATTCATGATAAAATTCACCAGAATTATCTAGGTTAATAGTAGCAACATTAAATGTTAATTTAAAACTACTAAAGTTAGTTATTTTTTCTTCAACTTCTTGAATGAAAGCTTTTTCAGCTATATTATCTATAGCAAATACCAGAGTTACATGGGGTTTTATTAACGAATAATATCGTAAATCATGGTCCTTTCGATAATCTTGAATAAGGTTAAAATCTGTATTTTCAAGTTTTGGATAAGCTACAACTAAATACGACATATTATAATTAACTTCCAATTAAATATTCTGGTGCACCAGAAGCAAGTCAGGTTGAACCTTTTGACAGTATAAGTGATTGGCTGCTTAGCGGTCCAGATATTGATTGGATGTTAGAACTAAGAGAGGCTTCGCGCAGTAAGTTTGTTCAACAGTATCAACTCTGATATGAGCGTGTTATTACTCTCGCTAGACGTTATTTGAACCTATTCAGGCTTAGGGGTGCTAGTCTCAGGGGTTGGCTCGGTATCCTCGGCTGGTTCATCAGCTAACGGTGCCTTGCCTTGACGCTCTCTGTATTCGTTAATCTTGTGCGGTAGGTCATAGCCGTATTCTAGGAGAATATCAAGGAACTTCACTATCTCCCTTGCATCCTGTGCTTCTACTGGCTTCTCGTCTTCTGTGGGGTGCGCTGACGGCTTTGCCAGCTCCCTAACTTCGTGAGCCAACTCACCTCGATGTTAGGCAGTACGCCCCTTGTAACCAAGTCGTTAATTTCGTGGTACAAGTCGCCCTTCTTGGCTTTCTTGTTTCTAACGATTGCTTGCACAGCAGACCTAGCCATAACTACGGCGGCGTCATAGTCGCCACGCTTTATTGCATTATGTGCTTGCTTCCAATGCCGCTTAGCCTGTTCAGGCCAGTATTCTTCACCGTCCCAGCCACCTAGCGCAAATGGCACGGTTCTGTAGGCGTGAAGACCTTGGGCGGGATCGTAACTTCCAGCATAATGTTCACTCGCCGACCAAAATACCATAATGTAATTGCCACAGTTGCCACACTTGTATGTATCGAAGTTTAATGTCTTGCGAGATTTAGGCTTTGTCTTTTCGGCGTGGTGTTCCAGCTTCCAATTATCCTTTTCTTCACAAAACGCGCACTCAATGTCAAACAGTGCCAAGTCATTACCCCAATATCCTGAGCCTTCACCAAACTGCCACCAGCTATCTATCGCCATATTTTGATTATAGCTTACTTTTGTGTCACACAATCAACATTGTACGTGCCAACCTAACAGGGGTAGGGTCGTATTTCTATCGACACAAGTGTCTGTCAAGTGCTTATGTCTTTTTCGTCCACCCCTGTTAAAAAGTATATTATGACACAATCGCTTTTCTATTGTGAAAGCTAGTTATATCCTCCTGATCCATAGTTAATTTTTGAATATATGTCGTCATATATCTTATTGGCCTGTCCATTAGTGAGTGACTTCTCTAGATGCCTCAGAGTTATTCGCACAAGAATATTCTTCTGATCTGGCTTACAGCCCAAACGCTCTAATATGACATCGGGTAAATCTTCTGCTGGTGTTTCGCTGATTACCTCTACGCTCTCAAGGATATTCATATTAGCACCGAGTGCCTTTCGAATATCCTCGTTAATGTCTTCTTCGACATACGTTTTCGGTACGCAATACGACATATCACGCTTAATACTCGGCTGATGCGATACTTCTTTGTAAGGCAATAAGTCCACCATCTGAGCAGCTATGCCAGGATTCTCAGAACGTAGGTAGCGTATATCTGGAATGCCCTTTAGCGTCATGACGAGCCTATCAAGACCCATACCAAGTGCCCATCCAGAATATGTCTTTGGGTCAAGCCCAGCATTATTCAAAATTTCGGGCTTTATGAGTCCGCATTCGAGTATTTCTATATCTTGACCACTCTTACATGCGTTAACCTCAATACCTTGATCGGTGTACGGGTGGGGAGAGCTAACAATTCTTAAATCCCAACCAGGTGCAGCCGTCTTCGCTACACCCTTCACAACCTCAAGTAGGTCTGCCTTTTTGATTTCAAACACCTTACTTCTTTTTACGACATGCCACACCTCAAGCATGTGTACTTGACCAACATGCTTCTTATCAGTCACATCCCGACGGTACGCCAGTCCTGGCAGCAGGATTACGACATCATCCCAGCCTTCTTGCTTGGATAACTCACGCAAGATAACAGGTATTTCGGCGGAAGTATGCGTTCTAAGTATGTGTTTTTCGTCTATATAGTGCGTATATGTTGATGAGCGACTAATGTTGTCATCAGCTATAAGCAAGTTATCGTAGTTGTTTTTTACTGTGACGATTGGTTTTCGGCGATACACCCTTACATCAGAATTACCATGGGCACTCTTAACATATTGGATTATCTTATCCGAAAGCATACCAATGGCATGTTTCTTGTCAGCCGTTAAATCTGGTATTGCAAGATACTGCTCAAGCTCTTGCTCACTAATTGGTTGTATATACATTTTCATATCAAATCTCACTTTCTTTACTTACCATTTGTACTTTGGCACAGGTTTTGGTCTTGTTTCTTCAAGCTGTCTCCTCAATGTATTGCGAGTTTGCCTTGCAGCTGAAATGTCTTGTCTAGCAGTCGCTAATGCCGCTTCGTCAACAGGTTCTTGTGAATAGATTTCTGCTACAACTCTCTTACCTAAGTAGATAGCTGTTTCGGCAGCATGTAGCTGCATACCGAGTGACCTCGTTTCAATTATCGGTTCAGTTTCCATAAAATTCCTTTTTAGTTACATCAAAAACGACCGCTTGTGTATGGCGGTCGCTCTTGTATTTGTTTAAGGTCGTTTATTACGTTCTAGGAGCTACCGCCTGAATAAAAGAGGTAAAACCAAAGAATACAACAGATGTCTGCTTGGTATTGTTCCGCATAATTGTATTCATTATAGTTTTCATCACTCAACTATTATAACACGCCTATGCTAATAATGCAATTACTACAGTGGGAACCATCTTGTCTGCAAGCTGGGTAAAGAAGCCCATCTTTCGCCGAAAGCATCGTCCAGCCGCTTCTCCGTGCGTTCTAGGGGTTATGTTTTACCCGTTCACTTTATGTATCTCAAATAGACTAAGCAACCGTCCCTAAATTTTTCTGTCAGATTTTACCTCTCAACGCCATTTTCTTGTAAGTAACTGCACTTTTTAGACAGCACTTATCACAAAAACCCAGTCATAATAGTTAATTTTTCAGGGTATTGTCCAAAAACTCATGGTCACTTTGGTCTGGTTTGCTTTGGCCTTAGCCATTCTTTCGGCGAACACTTGATTGTTCTTTAGGTAGTGGTAGTACGAACTGCGTGAAGTGCCAGCAAAGCGACAACTGTCGGTAATGTTTGTGTTATGAGAAATAGCGTCAGCCAAAATAATAACAGTACGCATGGTGATGGTTTGTGGTCTACCGAATGTTTGTTTGATTGCCATAGATGTTTATATTAACTCCTCTTACAAGTATGACAGAAATAGGGGTTGAGCTAGACAACGCTAATGCAAAAGGGTGTAATAGTAATTATAGAACTATGTCCCTAGGTGCTGGTAAGCACGTAAAAAACATACAGTGTGTGAACACGTTAAACACCCTTTAGGGACGAACAGCATAAAAATCTATATCAGAACCCTTGTCGTTCAACGAGGTAAACGATTGGATTTTTATGTCTTCACTCGTTGCAACAGACAGCACTGCGTCTGTGTACTTTACTAAAGACCCTATAACTGTAGGGCAAAAACAAAAACATACACACATAGATGACGGCTTAGTCGAACTGATGGAGGTACTTGAGGAGATAAACGAAAACGGTCCTCTTGCCAAATTAAATTCCACTACCATATCCGATAACAACGGTGGTCGTATCCACCTCTAAATAGAGTAAAATCAATATATGATCCTCGATGAAGAACTTGATCGAACTAAACTCCGTTATGTGCTGTACGCACGTAGGTCTAGTAAAGACGAGGGTAGCCAAGTCCGCTCCATTCCTGACCAGATCAAATACTGCAAAAAATATGCCGAGGGCAAGCTTAACATAATTAAGATCGTAAAAGAAAATGGGTCAGCTAAGAAATTGGACAAAAAGATTAGACCAAAATTCTATGATTTGCTAGAGGATATAGAGAATGGCAAATACGATGCCATCTTGTCGTATGCACCAGATCGACTCTCACGAAATATGCTCGATGGCGGTCGAATCATAAACATGCTCGATGAAGGCATGATTAAAGACCTGCAATTCCCAACCCATCACTTTACAAACGACCCTTCTGGCAAACTAACACTTGGAATAATGTTCTCAATATCAAAACATTTCTCAGACGACCTATCGCAAAAAGTACGTAGAGGAGTATCGGGTAACTGGGAGGATGGTAAATCGGGTGGACAGCCAAAATGGGGCTACGATCGTGAAGCTGATGGTCGTTATCGACCCAACGAATGGTTCGAAGTAGTACAAGAATCATGATTCATGAGAGCTGGAGGCGCAACAAACAAGGCTGTACTTGAGTTTCTGCTCGAAAAGGGCTACCACCGTATGACGAAAATCACCAGGAAGAACAAAAAATCGAAGCGGATTGATCCTACCGAAAAGAGTGTTGGTCAGATGTTTCGTGACCCATTTTACTTCGGTATGCTCGAACAAACTCAACAAACCACCGATTTACGCAGTATCCAATTAGACTTTGAACCTATGATCGACGAAGATGCCTACAATCAGGTACAAGCCCTTGCATATACACGAAAACGTGATGCGGATCCCAAGAAAAGGGTTGAATTCAAACCGCTTGTTCGTATGGTTTATTGCGGCGTATGTAATGACACAAAGTGGATGCAAGCTGGTAAGAACAAGCCTGGCGGGAGCAAGCACCATGTACTCTCTTATCGTTGCGAAAATAAAGAATGTACTCGCTCCGTTAAATCGGTAAGAGCGTTTTATGTCTTCGACGCAATTTATGAGCTATTAGAGAAGTTAGAGCTGACAGACGATGCGTATGAACGTTACAGCAAGCGAATCGACAGTTTTACGGATGAGAAGATTATCAAGATCAAACAAGATATTGCCAGCAAGCGAGGTGCCTATGCCCATAAGAAAAAAGAGCTTGACGAATTGTCACTGGGGCTTGGCAAAATCAAGCGTAGCTCGCCAGCATACGCAATAAACGAAGACAAAATCGAACAGCTTGCCGCTGAGACACAAGTGCTCGATGGCGACATAAGCAAACTTAAAGAAAAGATAGCAAATCCAAACAAAATTAAATTGACCAAAGAGCAGTTCTTGAACCTTGTAAAACTAGCTCCTGACAAGATGAGAGCGGGTTCAGCAGTCGAAAAAGATCGTATCGCCAGCATTTTGTTCTTGAACCTACGTATAAATAACGAAAACGGCCTCTCCGTCATCTGGAAAGAGCCGTTTGATAGCTTGGTAAAAGCTATTGGAATGTCGTCTGGTGCAATTTTACACTTTCGCGCGAACCCAGTTCCAGCGGAAC
>CAYQBK010000047.1:0-11137 GCA_964415715.1 uncultured Candidatus Saccharibacteria bacterium | reverse complement strand
ATTTTGGTTTTTTCTTAAAAAACTTCATGATAAATCTTATATATTCCCTAAGTCAACAACTGTTTTAGCTAATAATTTTGCCGAATCTGGCTTAGCGAGATGTTTGATGTTGTTAGATAGTCTATTGGCAGTTGGCGCGTCAGACAAAACAAGTTTAATATTATCCAGCAATTCTTTGCTGTCAGTAGCATTGTGGCTTTCGGCTGAAACTAAACATGCATTCATTGTCTGTACCGCTTTGGCATTAATCAATTGATGCCCGCCTGTCAAAACAGGGTTAGGCACCAGTATGGTTGGCGCACCAACCATGGCTAATTCTGCAATCGATGTAGCGCCCGCCCGAGATACCACCACATCCGCTGCTCGATACAATTTGGCTAAATTGGTAAAATACTCTGACATTACCATGTTAGGGCTATTTTCAAATTTTTGTTTTATAGTGTCATATTGTTGCTTACCGGTTGCCCAAACAATATGCAAATTATCTTCAACTAACAAATGATGACTTATTTGACTGATAGCATCATTTAATCGTTCAGCACCCGAGCTACCACCAACAAAAACAACTAATTTATCATTGCTGTTATAACCCAAATCTTTTTTGACTTCTTTCTTATCTTTGCTTGACATATCAATAAATTGAGAAGCTATAGGAACTCCGGTTTCGACTATGCTACTTTTTCGATAATACTTGTAGAAATTTTCAGCCGGCATACCAACGGCCTGAATGTTTGAGTATCGAGCCAGTAACCTATTTGTTAGGCCAGGGATCGCGTCTGAATCATGAGTTATAAGTGGAATGTGTCGTAAACCAGCAGCGATACCTACTGGCAAACAAACAAATCCACCCTTGGCGAAGACAACATCGGGCTTCCAATACAGTAGTATTGCCAATGATTGCATAAGCCCTATAAAAACATAAATCATATCTCTAATATTGCGAAGCAACAGAGTTGGATGCCCAATATACCACAAAATACTTTTCCCCTTAAATCTTCGGAGCTTTCCAGCGAAGATATAATATTCTTTATCAAACTGCTTGCTTTCGGCTACTAGCTTTTTAGCCATACCATCACCAAACTGACCGACATATCGAATATCTGTCCCCGGCTCTAAATCTTTTATTTCAGATACTACGGCGAGTAACGGTGTAATGTGGCCGGCTGTCCCGCCGCCGGTTACTAATATTTTCACCAGAACCTCCTTTGGGGTCATTATTACTCAAGTTAACTTTCCGCATAGTAGTATAATACGACGCCTGAAAGACAAGTCCAAGCCCGGCCATAGCAAATATCAAACTTGTCCCACCGTAGCTCACAAACGGTAGAGTGATACCCTTTAGTGGCATCAACCCCACCATAGAAGCAATATTAAATACCGCCTGGACACTTAGCCAGGTGAAAACTCCAACACATACCAACTGCATATATCTATTGGGTACTCTTTGCATAATATTTAATATTCTTGTTAGCAAGGTGCCTATTAGACCTATTAGTATAACAACTCCAATAAAACCGAACTTTTCCGCAAATATAGCAAATATCGAATCGTTTTCTGCTTCAGGCAAATAGCCATAGGCTTGGACACTGCGCCCCAAACCTAGGCCTGTAAGACCACCAGAGCCAACCGCAATGAGTGCCTGGCACGCATGCCAACCTTTATCTACACAGTCACGCTCTGGGGCTAAGAACGTCATAAGCCGCTCCCGTCGGTATGCAGTACTTGATATAGCCATTACTGCTAGTACTACTACCAATATGCCTACAATAAATAGCTTTTTCATCGGGAAACCAGCCACAAATGCAATACCTAATATAATAGTACACAAAACCATCGTCGAACCAAGATCACGCTGTAAAGCTACAATAATAAATGCTAGTACCGATGATATGATTATCAGTGGTTTTAGTCGTTTGAAACTAGTTAACTCACCAGTTATCGCTAGATTCGCCAAAAATCCCGATAGAAGTATTATCAAGATAAATTTTACAAACTCAACTGGCTGAAACGAAAAAAATCCAAATTGCAACCATCTACTAGCCATACCACCAGTTGCAACCGTTGCTAAACTTAATAATATTGCAGTAATAATCAATGGCTTTTGGTATTTTAACCAAAAATCAAACGGTATGCGACTAGCGACAAAGAATGCTGCTAGACCCATTATGATTGCCACAAATTGCCTGATAACAAAATAATTTTCACTAACATTACCACCTTGAGCAGCCAGCGCAGGACTGATAGAGTACATAACCACTAAGCCAGCTGATAGTAGTATTAAAGATAAAATCAATATTACATAATCTGGACGATGCTTTCTCAATATTTGGCTATTCGAAATATAACTTGTATTTTTTGCTGTGTTACGTTTAGTGACCATCGCCATGCCTCAACTTTATCGATGAAAAATCGTATAGCAATACTTGTTTGGTACATATTATTGCGATTTCACTTCGTTTATATTTTAAGATTTTCATACTTATTGTATCATTTTTTCGGGCTAATATTATAATTGTCAATCAGTTTATTACTTATTTGAGCCCAGGTCTTAGCCGCTTCGGAGCTAGCGAAACCAGATGTTTTTGGCTCATCTAGTCTGACCATGACAACATATTCAAGCTTTTGGCCCTCGATATAGCCAATATAGGTACCGTTATAGGCGTCTTCCCGATAGTTTCCGGTATTATCTGCTATTTGGGCGGTGCCACTCTTAGCTCCTAACCTATAACCCGCACGAACAGCAGGTTTATTGTTAGCTTCTAGACCGCCTTGCATTAGACTTTTTACGTCTTCGCTGACCTGTGGACTAATAACATTCTTTTCCACCTCAATCGGCTTAAATATGCCGGTTTTGGTATCTTTAATGAGCGACGGCTGATAGTATGTACCACCATTGACTAACGCCGAATACGCTGCCACTAACTGGATAGGAGTTATCGTAACACCTTGGCCAAAAGACATATTTGAATACCTAACATTTAAACCATAACCATCATTTGGCCCACCAACACTACCAATATTTTCGCCAGACTGTTCTATGTTGGTCGGCTTACCAAAACGATATTTATCAGTTAGATACTTGTAAAATGTTGTTCGAGACTGTTCGTTCAACCCCCCACCACCAAGTGATTTGAGCATATAGACTGCCCCTGTGTTTAATGATTTACTGATAATATCTTGCATAGTCATTGTTCTTGCGCCCCAGCTTATAGAATTGGTAATTTTTCGATCATCAACTTCAACCAAGCCAGAATCATAGTAACTACTGTTTTTGTTTAATGTACCTTCATTAAAAGCGGCTGACATTGTTAACGGTTTCATTACCGAACCAGGCTCCCAGGCTCCAGTGACTGCCTTGTTATTAAATATATTGCCGTCTTTTACTTTGTCATACTGACTTGGATCATAGGTCGGATAGTTAGCCATGGCTTTGACTTCACCATTCTTTGGGTCAATAACAATCGCCGACCCGTATTTTGACTGTGTTCTTGCTACTCCATCCGCAATAGCATCCTCAAGCATCTTTTGCATACCGACGTCGATAGTTAATGTTATGTCGTCACCGTTACGCGGTTGAGTCTGAATATTATCATTACTTAGAGCCAGCGGAACTCCTTTGATATCGGTTACTGCTTTCATTTGGCCGATCTGGCCGGCTAGTTCCTTGTCCTTATTTTCCTCTATACCATATTGACCTTTTTGATCATCATTGACAAATCCAAAAACCTGGGCTGCAAGTTGACCCTGTGGATACGTCCGAACATAAACTTTCCTTTGGCCAATCCCTTTGATCTTTAAGTCGGCTACCTTTTGAGCCTGATCTTTGGGAAGTTTTTTGGCAATCACTACATATCTATTCTTTTGCATCAGCAATGTTTTTATCGCTTGTTTATCCATGCCAATGCTACTGCCTATTTGCTCAGCCGTTTTGTCAGCATCAACAATATTTTTTGGATCAGCATACAATTCAAAACGCTCATCGTTTAACACTACAGGTATAGTTTTATCGCCATCGGACGCATATATTATTCCCCGCTTGGCAGAAACATCATATTTTTTTACATGTTCAGCTAGGGCCTTGGTATTGTAATAATCATGCCGTATTATCTGCACGTAAAAAAGCTTTGCAATTATTATTGTACCTGCAATAAATAACAATATTCTCAACAAACCAGATCTGTCATACTTATCGTTAAATATAGTGGGTTTTGACTTTGAATTTGCTGGAATTGATTGTTCTGTTTTAAACTTTATATTCTTCATATAACAGTTATATTATATCAAAAATACCCCTATAAGCATAAAGATTAGAAGGTAGAATCTGTATTATGGATTATGGATTATGAGAATTTTGCACTCGCAGCTAAAAATAGCTACTCCCCCACTTACTACTTACTACTTACTACTATTATAATTTAATTTGATACGTAAGCAGTTGGTTTACTCTCAGGCATCGACTGAGCAGTTTTGCTATTTTTAATCCGATCAAGGCTTTGTAAACGCACAGAATCAACTTCCAGACTGGCATATTCTTCTTTTAGCTGATTTTGCTTTGAGCTCAATTCACTCACATGATAACCAAGAGCGTTTGTTTTAGTAACCTGGGTCAAATACAGCAGCCCTAGTACACACGCAACAAGTATTAGCACAATCACATTGGTAACCGGCCCTAAACTAGGTCGGCTTGCGCGAACACTTACAACGTTGTGGTTTCTTTGATAGGCTGAAGCGCGTGATAAAGTTACATTTTTTCCGTATGTCATATGTTTTTCTTTTTATTTTTACAGCTATTTGCTTGGTCCTGGACCACAACCAAATTGATTGTAGCCCAGGTGTGGTTACTGTTGCTTAAAGTACGTGTACTTCTACTGTGTGTGCAACAGACCGACCAGTGACTTTGATTCGCATATCGCTGGTCCTTTCTTTGGTTTTTTATTTTTTTGCAGCGGCTCGTAGTTTTGCACTACGTGCTCGCGGATTGAAAGCCAATTCATCATTGCTGGCAGTTATCGGATTCTTAGTTAACAACACTAGCGTAGCTTCATACCCCGATTTGGCATTTTCAGCAAAATATTGCTTTACAATACGATCTTCTAGGCTATGAAAACTAATTATTGCTATTCGACCGCCTGGTTTCAACAGCGAAACCCACAGTGGCAATGTCTGCTCCAATAGGCCTAGTTCATTGTTGACTACTATCCGAAGAGCCTGAAAGGTTTTTGTTGCCGGATGTTTACCTTTTTTGTCTCTTTTTATTTCTGTAGCAATGATCTGTGCAAGTTGTCCCGTGGTAATAATAGGTCTATTGGCAACGATAGCTTTGGCAATTTTTCTAGATTTTGGCTCTTCACCATATCTATAGATGCTATTGGCTATGTCTTCCTCGGTCCAACTATTGACGATAGTCTCGGCAGTTAGTTCCTGCGTTTGATCCATTCGCATATCTAATGGGCCTTCGGCCATAAAGCTAAAACCACGACTCGCTATGTCAAGGTGCGGTGACGATACGCCCAAGTCTGCTAGCACCAGGTCAAATTGACGTTTCTCGTCTACCAGCGTTTTCGCAGCGGCCAAAAAGTCCATCCGCATAAACTTCGGGCCATTGCTGATAAATTTGTTAGTCAAATGACTGATTGCATTTTTGTCGCGATCAACCAGTGCACTTTCACGGTAGTTATTAGTTAGTTTAAATATCTCGGAGGAGTGCCCACCGTAGCCTGCAGTTGCATCTAACAGTGCATCCCCTGGCCGAGGATTTAAACATTTTATAACTTCGTGTAGTAATACTGGTTCATGCATATTATTTATTTTTGTTTTTGCAAGGTCACCGATTTGGCAGTCAACTGTTTTTGTTTTTTTGTTGTTTTTGTTTTTAGTTTGACAGTGCCTAAATGTCGACGCATATATCAAACGCGAATTTGAAAAATTTGCTCAATGTCGGCTGGCTGCTGTCTATAAGTTTTGAGAGACTTATGTGTGAGGTGGAGTTTTGGGAGGTGTTTTGTTAAGTAATGTACGAGGGATCTTTATGGTTGTTCCCCATAGATAACCTGTTGACTACCAAATCGCTAATCTCGAGTCGATTTAGTTTATATTTGCTTTATCAAAATGTGTATTTTGAACCAAATTGTTAAGGTAAGTCAGACTATTTTGCTTGCAAGCGCCAATAAGCGCCGGCCCTAGTAGCAACTACTTCTTTGTCTATCTCTGCGTACTCGATATGATGCAGTTCGAGGGTAAACCTACCCTGCTTTACATCGAGCTCACTGGCAATTTTGCCAGTTCTAAATTGCACATTCAAGTCGGCAACCTTCTCATCGAGAATGTGGCCTGTTAGTTCGGGTTCTAATTTTTGATCCCAAACATCTTGTGAGTACAAATGCAGATACTTGCCAAAGCCGCGGGTCACGACTACACCGCTTTTGAACTCACTTCGAATTTCAGCTGGAATTGTCAGCCTTCGCTTGTCATCAAGCTTTCTTTCAAAGTAGTCTACGGTGGCCATTTTTTTTAATCTGCTTAGTGGTTTTTATTTTGTGGTGGTGTTACCCACTGCTACCCACTGACAACAGCATACTACCCACAACTACCCACTGCAAGTACTTTTTTGATGAATTTGGCTAGTTTTATTTCAGTTATCCACAGTTTGTTCGCAAATCGTGCACCAAACACTACATATGGTGTTATAACCTTCCAACTTAGCAATATTCAACAACATGATTGATATTGGATTTAAAGCGACATTTATAATCTATCCGAGTATATTTTCCTCAGGTAGTTATTAGCAAATAGCCAGCCATCAAGCTCACCACCATCCAAAAACTGACCATGAGAACCACCAACACATATTTTCTGGCCAGCATCCAGCGCCATGTTCATTACGTCTGTTAACATATATTCGCCTTTTCTATCTTGTGACATATATGTGTCTAAAAAATCAATTATCGACTTATCAAATATATATTTACTGACATTAATCATATTAGATGGGGCATTTTTTGGCAGGGGTTTTTCAACAATCTCTTGCAAATGCGAATTTTTATCTACTTTCAATACCCCATATTTATATGTTTCACTGGCCGGTATCTCAACGCCCAACATTGCGTGTTCGGCAATGTTCTGTTGCCAATCATCAATAAGTGTGCCTATACTGCTTTCATTATCATACCTAACAACAAAATCGTCACCCATTAGTACAACAAAATTTTTACTACTGCCCATAAATTTCTTAGCAACAGCCAATGGGACAGCTGTGCCGTATTTATCGCGTGGCTGTATAACATAGCTTATACTAGCCCCACCGCCACAATTTTTGACAATATCATATTCTTTTTCTTTACCCTTAGATATCAAATACTTTTCCAGTTCAATATTTTTACCATAATAGCTCTGCAACTGAGTGGCGTCATCCGACACTACAAACAATATATCTGTCAAACCAGCTCGTATGCAATCCTGTGCAATATAGTCAACTATTAGCCTATTTAATATTGGTAACATGCATTTTTCAATAGTTTTTGTTATAGGTAGTCGCCGTGTGCCATAGCCAGCCACAGGAATAACTACTTTTGTTGGCCTTGTTTTCATAACACCCCTTTTCATTAACTAAAATATATTTTCATTATTTGTCGAGCCAATACATCGCTGTCATGGCGTATAAACGACCTGCTTTTCGCTATTTTGTCACCCTTGGTATATACTGGTAAATCTTTTGAAAGTAAATCTTTGCCCACTGCTTTATAATGTCGCCCCTTCAGAACTAACTTGTCAATATCAACGCCATATTCATTATCATTTTCGTATTTAGCTAGCAGATCTTTGCTGGGCTTTGTAGTATTAAAAAGTACATGACTCAGCACCGGAGCACCAATAAATCGTTCGATTTCATCGGCAAAATCATGCACAGCAAAATTATCAGTCTGACCAGGTTTAGTAACCAGGTTGCAAACATATATTACTTTGCCCCTACAGGCTTTGAGGGCTTGTTTCATACCAGGCATTATCAGCGCTGGAGCTAGACTACCATACAGGTTACCTGGTGCAACAACAACCATATCCGCTTCTATTATCGCCTTTTTAGCTGCTGGGTTAAGCTTGGCGGGCGGTGACAGACTTAATTCTGGCCGTTCTTCGCCTAGCTCAAAGTTCATATTACCTATCTGATACTCACCTATGATATCATCGTGGTTTCGCTGTTTCATTATCAGATGGACATTGCCAAGTGTCACTGGTATTACCTGCCCATCTACATTTAGTACTTCATCAGCTACATCTACCGCTTCAGCAAAACTACCAGTCATTTTTTCAAGTGCAGTCAAAAACAGGTTGCCAAATGCATGCCCCTCAAATGTACCCTCACTAAACCGATAATTAAAAAGTTCTCTAACCCTTGGAGATTCACTCAGCGCCACCAAACATTGACGTATATCACCAGGTGGCAGTGCCCCTAGCTCGTCACGCAATACACCTGTTGACCCGCCATCATCAGCCATGTTCACAATAGCCGTTATACCATGTATATAGTTCTTCAGGCCACTCAGCAAGGTAAAGCTACCTGTCCCCCCACCAATAACCACAATCTTCGGCCCAGTTATCCTACTCATACAACCATTATACCCAAATAAACCAAAAAACGGGCACTTCTGCCCGTTGCTTAAGAAGACACTAAATTGCTATTACATATATACAATTGCTCAAGCTAATTTATACTAAAGCCCCTCTAAACTTAGTGTTAATACACTGCTATGTCAAATTCTCCAAATCTGATATTTGATTCTCAACCCATCTTTGTAAAATTGCCAACTGATCAATATCTTTGTCTTGCTTCACTTTTGGCAATTGATCAAATTCCTAAGCAAGAACAGGATCACCATATTCTGGATCTTTAACCCATTCATTCCTAGAAATCCAACTATCATGTATTAACTTACCGTACTCACTTCTTATAGAAGGATCATTCAAGTCAAGACTGGCAACAGCATCAACTCCAAGTTCATCTAACAGGGTAATAAGATATTCTGCACCGCCACGATTTTGCTCCTTCCAATATTCTGAATACTGATCATGTGGAGTATTTGCTATATCAACCACAACTTCTCTAGCTTATTCGATACTAGCAAATTAATCCTCATCAACCAATTGCTCGGGTGACTTATTTTTGTAAGGTTTTTCGCCATTTGCCCCACGCCATGCAGGCTGGAACGTGCCATCCTCTAACTTTGGATAATTTTTTTCAGCATAATCACGCGCTAGAGGAATTGCCAAAGACTCCACCCTGGAGTCAGATTGTTCTTTGGACGCTTCTGCATCTGGTGATACTAAACCCTATGCAGCCTTTACTTCTTGTAGCTGATCCCATTCCGTTCCAGTTACGCGTGGTTTTTGCGAATCATCTATTATTGGATAATCTCCTGCCATTTTGTTTTTTCCTTTTTTAATGTTTTTAATAACATTTTTAAGGTGCTCTCTCTCTGAAAGTCAAGCTTTTCGACAAACTTTAGTGATTCACAAACAGACCAAATCCAACATACAAATTAAAAAATACGACCAGTTTGGTCGTATTTTTTAATTAAACTCAATCTATCTAGATCTTAAATATTTAGACCACCACAAAGTGCTCGGGCGGATAGTCCGTTTCATGGTTTGACGGTCGACTTCGACCAGGCCAAATTTTGGCCACCAGCCATAGGCCCATTCAAAGTTATCAAGTAAACTCCAATGCAAATAACCCAATACAGGCAACCCCTGTGACTTGGCAGTCTCTATAGCTTTCATTGTTTCGGCCAGCCAGCCTTTGCGATATTTATCGTTGGCATCCGCTACACCATTTTCGGTAATTATTATGGGTTTGCCCGGGTAGTGATAAGCTATTCGCTGCAATAGTGGCAATATGCCTGCCGGGTTCATATACCAACCCAAGTCGTTTATCGGCTTTGTTGGGTTAGTCCGCCTAAAACCCATGTAATAGTCTGTAAAATAATAGTTAACACCAACAAAATCTTGTTGGTTTTTTATACGATTTAGCCACCACCAATTCCAAAAATAGCGCATATAATACACTACAAGCTCATCGTACCAGTTGCCAGGCCGTAGCGGCTGAATATTAGCCAGCTGTTGCGCCACACCAACCATAACGCTAGGTTTTTGGGATTTTAATATTTTATAGGTTCGTTTGTGAGCTATTTTTAGATTATTATAAACCCAAGTAGCAGTAAGCTGATTCTTAGTTTGAGGTGGCCATTCGCCCGTACCATAGCTCATACCCATATATACATTTGGCTCATTCAATGTTATGACATATTTAACTTCACCAAGTAGCTCAATAGCAACCTTCTGCACAAACCTTTCAAAATATTTTATATTACGCCGTTTGGCAAAACCCCCTTTTTCAGCAAACCACACCGGCAGTGTCCAGTGCCATATATTCAAAAAAGGTTCAATATTGCGCTTACGTAATTCTGAAATATAGGTTTTATAGTGCTCAAATTGCTTTGGGTCCCACTGCCCTTCGGCTGGCTCAAGTCGCGACCACTCCAGCGTAAAGCGAAATGCGTTTAACCCTAGTGTATTTAAAATATCAAAGTCTTCACGGTATCTGTTATAGTGATCAACCCCACTGCCCGATACATAATTATTGGGGTCTGTGGCTTGTGATTTTATTTCATCCCAGTTACCTATGTAATCTAGCCGTTTTTTGGCAGTTTTGGCTTGTTGGTTCGCCACACTCAACTCCCAGACAGACCACTGGTTCTCAGCACCACCCTCTACCTGATGCGCCGCCGTACTCGCCCCCCAAAAAAACTTTTGTTGTTTATACATATATAGTCAAGTATAAGTTTTTCACATCAAAATAGCCAGTCGTGATGACTGGCTATTTTAGCTGACCGCTAATTATTTACTATTTGTTCAAGTATTTTACAAGGTTTTGTTTGGACTTGTTGGTGTGATATACGGATTTGTATAAGTATTTGTTATAAGATTCACAGGCTTTGAACGTTGGGAAAATATCTAGTGATTTAAAATAAGAATCTTTAGCATTGGCTATTAAATATTCTAGGCTTTCATTTGAATTTCATTTAAAGCTGTTAAGTTGGATTATGGTGTGATCAATGGATTCTGATAAGGTAGTTTGAATGTA
>CAYQBK010000046.1:0-9829 GCA_964415715.1 uncultured Candidatus Saccharibacteria bacterium | reverse complement strand
GGGAATCGAACCCCGATTGCCAGGATGAAAACCTGGTGTCCTAGCCGTTAGACGATGAGACCAAATAATGTCTATATTGTAAAGGTAAACTAATATCAAGGCAACTAATATAAACAACCAAAAATTTGTCGCACTAATACTAAAACAAAAAACAGACAAGATTATGATGTCCCAACTTTTAAAGCAAGTGAATTCTATACTATGTAAGTTTTTAAAGCTAACGTCATGTCAAGACTCAAAATCATTTAATGCACGTACTTATGCGGTGTTTAGTTTAATAAATATAGATGCTATACTAATTTTTATAATATTGAAAACATGGAAAAAAATAAACCTACTTTATCCAAACAATCTCAATCTCAGTTAAAAAACATCAAAGGTGCTTCTCACCATATACACAGACTAGGCTACGAAGATCCGTCAAAAAATCCTGAAGAGCACAAGGAAAGAGTTGAGTATTTGATGGAACATATATCAGCATTACTAAGCATGGCGCATGACTCAATAGCTGATAAATCCATAGAGCCAAGCATTGAAGACTTAATCGAGATAGTACAAGATAAAGTTATCGAAGCGGCGGCAGGTGCAAAAGAAGATGGCCAGAGAGATATAAGCTC
This sequence comes from uncultured Candidatus Saccharibacteria bacterium, assembly GCA_964415715.1. GTDB lineage: Bacteria > Patescibacteriota > Saccharimonadia > Saccharimonadales > CAIOMD01 > DALYDK01. The sequence continues at coordinate 9,212 of CAYQBK010000046.1, read as the reverse complement.
TTCCATGATCGAACCACTACTGGCGCTCAATGCACTTTTCAGGGGCCATGATAACCCGCATCAATTAGCATTAAAGATAGTTTCAAGTGGTCTAGCTCCTGAGGCAATTATTGCAACAAGCAACACCAGAGGTGTAATTGCCAACGACAGCATCGATAGTTGGGATATGTCTTACGGATTTCACAGCTTCACTCCATTAAGTAAGCTAGTGGCTGATGATTATAGATTATTTAAAGTGGCTATTGGAGAGGATGGCGAAAGTATTGATGAAATTGAAGAAAGGATACTTAGAGACGAGGACCTATTGTCAGAATTACACATCGATGAACTATTAGCAATACATAAACAGTGCGAAAAGAATATGGATAAAGGTAGATCCAGACAGATACTACTCAGATGTATTAATCTTATTTCTGATCAAATAAAACGTTATGACCAAGGAGAGGACCGTTCATTGCTAGTTGATACGGGATCAATTTCCATAATTATAACTGAATCGGTAAAGCTTGGTCTTGATAGTCAAGTAGCCATACTGACCGAGCAAGTCAGACGATGTTTGTTATCAAAAGACGAGCCCAAGCTAGATTCTTTAATCGGTAAGCTATTTTCAAACGTCGACACCGAAACACTTGATAGTCTGCTAACCCCAGGCAAACACAATTTAGATGATCTAGGCCCTGAAATAGGCGAGAGGATCACGCAAAAAACGCTAGCACTACGAAGAGAACTCGTCGCTCGTGGGATGCCAGACGAGGATAAATATTTTGAAGAAATACTGAAGGCTAAAGACCCTATGTCTGCGCGATACATACCAAAAGACTTTGAGTGGAAGAATGAGGATGGCAAATTTAGTGAACATTTTGTAAGGTTAGTGGCGGGGGACAGGCGTAGTGGCATGGACTACACCGACAGGCTAGGAACTATGTCAATAATTATTTGCTCACACCTGCAGTACTTCCAGGATTCATTTAACAAACTTGCACGGAAACTAGATATGGATCCAGAGTCTGAAGTGATATATTTTACTGAACTTATTCAATTAATTTCTAACATTCCCATTAATTCAATTTCAATGCTGGATATGCAACAATTTCTGAATAAAGATAGCCCTATTTTAATACTTAGAGCAATGCAAAAATGTCACCTCAAAAAGGATAGCCCCCTTTATGTTACAGATTATTTCTCTGATATTTTAGGAGACTCTGAAGCGCCTGACATACCCTATGAACTGATTGATAGGGTATATATCGAATACGGCAATGAATTACCTTTTGAGGTTGTTAAACAAATAATAAACTATCGCGAAACGGCAGAGGGGATAATATCATCCATATCTTCGCTTAACCTGCGCCAGGATCAGTCTGATGATTTATTGACAGAGATATCGAAATCGCCAGACATAAATTCTTTTTCAGATCTATTAATTACATTAAAATCAAATACGAATTTTAGCAATGATCAGCTTATGGGCATGTTAAGAATGTATCCCATGTCAAATAGATTCGCTACAGTTAAGGATCTCATAAAGATACAAGAAAAACTCCTAGCTATAGGTTCCAGCCTCAATTCTATCGAGATAAACTATACCATATTGGAAAGATTAAAAGACTACATAGATGTAGAGGGTTCTGAAATTGACTTAAACCTAATAATTGCTTCCCAACAAGCAGGAAACACCATTAAAGCCATATTAACTCCATTTAAAGATAAAGACTGGGGTGAAGTAGGATCAGGACACAAAAAGAAGGTTGAACTTGAAGATTTAAGTAGAATTAAAGATATATTTATTAAACTACAGATACCGACAGATGTAGCAGAAAAATTTTTTGGCTCATGGAAAAGCTTTAGGCCGGTTAAAACTTTTTTTTATAATAAAAATAATAAAGTTATAAATGATTACAATATAGATTTAATCACCGAACTATTTGTTGATAATCTAATATCTGAAATTAAGGCACTAATAGAGCTGCATGAACTAGTTGGGCTAAAAAACGTACTCAGAATAACTGAAGTATTTGGCATAACTCACTTTCGCTCACACGATCCAAAAATGCTAAAAAGCCAACTTGAACGCTGGGATGATGGAAATATACCAACAACAAACATCGCTATGATAGCAAGAGCAGACTGGAATGGAGCATCACGCGACTTTGGCCGAGAAGCACATAAATCTTTAAATGATGCAGATTCAGACACTAATGGGCTCTTCTTTTTCGAGATAAATCATCCAAATGATATCGATAGAGTTATGAAGTCGGTAGGCGACAGAGAGAGACGAAACAGTCGAGTTCCAGAAGAAAATAATCTGGTAAAAAATGTAGTCATTTGGGGCCATGGCTCACCTAAAGGGATACGAATAGGGATTAATGGCGAATCAATAACAGTTGATGCGATTATAAATGCATTATCATTCATAAAAAGTTCGGAAGGGAATAGGCTAAATGCATCAAAAAGAAACTACTCAAGAGATATTGGATCAAATTACACCATCATTCTCAACTCATGTAGTACTGCAGGAGAAGTAGAAATTGGCGAAAATTATGCTAAAAGTTTAAGTGACTACTTAGGGATGAATGTAGAAGTACATGGGGCAGATGAAACAATATATGGAGCTTTTATTATTAAAGATGGTCGAGTTTTTTTCAACAAGGGTCAACTACCAGCTAGTACATATCATAGCGGTGAATAATAATAACGCAACATACTTTATCTTATAACAGATATAAATGCTATACTGTTAGATAACTTATATTAAATTTAAACGGTTAGGGTTCTGTTTGTGGTTTTGTCTTTAAATATTACCGAAAAATCATTTGGCGACAAGGTTTTGTATGAAAATTTGTCTATCGATATTCAAGATGGCGAAAAAGTTGCTCTTATTGGCCGTAATGGCACTGGCAAGACAACGTTATTACACATAATAACTGGGGAAGACACTGAATACGATGGTCAGATCCGTATTAGACAGGGAGCAGTGCTGATAGGCAGCCGGCAAGAACATCATGGTCACGACCAAAAACAAGTCTTGGACTATATATTAGGGGACCTGCCCGAATACGAGCAACTCCACCATGTTATAACCAGTTTCCCAGCACACATGGGTGACAATACCCACAAACTGCAAAAGTATTCCGATGCCCTAGAACGATTTAACCAGCTTGGGTATTTTGAAGTAGAATCGGAAATAACCGAAGCTCTAAAAAACTACCAAATAGACGAAACCAAACTGAATAACAAACTAAACGAACTGAGTGGTGGTCAAAAACGGTTAGTTGAACTTGTCAAGGTCCAGCGCGCTAGAGCCCACCTGGCACTTATCGATGAACCAACCAACCATATGGACTACCAGGCCAAGCAAGCCTTTATAAAGTGGTTCAAAAGCGCCCAAGAGGCCATAGTAGTCATAACACACGATAGGGATCTGCTGCATGTTGTCGATCGTATTATTGAAATAAAAGACGGCCAAGCCTTCGCATTTAACGGCAACTATGATGATTATTTGAAAACCAATGCCACCAAAACCGTTTCTGCGGTCCATGAATTTAGTGTTATCCAGCGACGGATCGCCAATTTGCGTGAAAATGTAATCCGTTTCCGCCGACTCAAGGAAAAAGCCCGCAACCCGGGCACTATCCAACGCTTCAAAAGCCTAGAAATAAAAAACCAAAAAGAACTAGATGAACTAGAAAAAAAAGAAGCGCCGTCGTTTTGGATAGATCGTGAATCGGCTGGCGAACTTAACGACAAAGTTAGCCAATCTTATGAAAAACACAAAGCCCGCAATATCAAAGTAAATGCCAGCAAAGAAGCAAGCAAAAATGACCGATTACTAGTCGATGTAACCAAACTCAGCCTAGGATACGGCGACAAGCCACTTTTTGAAAATATCACTTTTCAAATACGCCAGGGTGACAATATCAGGCTACATGGGCGCAATGGTGCAGGTAAGTCAACGCTAGTAAACGCTATACTTGCCAAAGCACAGAATAAACCACTGGCTTCAAATGTATTTTCAGGCACTATTGCTACTGAAAAAGATCTAAAAATAGGTGTTTATGAGCAGGAAATTGCTGAAAACTTGCTAAATCTGACACTAGGCCAAGCCATAGAACGAGCCTATATGGCCAAAAATGTCCCCATCAGCGATACCAAGGTCAAACAACTGCTAGGCGACTACCTGTTCAATCCCCAGGTGGACATCAACACCAAAATCAGTCGGTTAAGCGGTGGCCAAAAAGCCCGATATCAGCTAATAAACATGCTGGCTGGCAATCCCGAAATACTAATACTTGACGAACCAACCAACCACTTAGATCTACCTAGTATCGAAGAGCTAGAAGACGCCCTGGCTGGCTTTGGTGGCTCTATAATATACATTTCCCACGATAGCTACTTTGCCAAAAACATAGCTGGCCAACAAATAGAAATCAAACCATAACCACATCAATCAACGTTCAAACTATAAAATATTTGTATTAATAAGGTCTAGGCTTCATAATAAACATTAGCAATTATGGTGGTAATAAATATATATGTTTGGGCTATCTAGAAATACCTCAAAATCAATACCTGGCGTATCCAATATGCGTGGCGGTGGGCACGATGATAAGGCTATGTCAGAAGTTATACTTAACTCTATCGAAGACGGAGTTGTATTGATAGATGCTGAAAAAGTTATTCAGCTATTTAACCCTGGCGCAGAAAAAATCACCGGCTGGTCCAATGCCGACACCATCGGACTTGACTATAAATCCGTATTTAAATTTGTCGACACAAAAAACGAACCATATCCGCCAGAAAACAATCCATTTACACGAGCATTTACTGAGGGAACGATAGTTCGTGACAACTCCGTCAACCTCACCACATCCAATGGCGCCAAAACCATATCGCTATCTGTTAGTGTCAGCCCACTAAAAGATGCACATGGGAATATTACTGCACTTGTTGGTGTCTTTATGGACATTACCGAGGAAAAAAAGGCCGAATCACAGCGAGCTGAGTTTATCAGCACCGCTAGTCATGAAATGCGTACACCCGTAGCCGCTATCGAGGGTTATTTGGCACTAGCAATGAACGAAAAAGTCTGCCATATAGATTCTAAAGCCAAAGAATACCTCACTAAAGCCCACACCAGCACCCAACATCTGGGCAAGCTTTTCCAGGACTTACTCACTAGTGCCAAAGCCGAAGATGGTCGACTGGTTAGCCATCCACAACCTATAGAAATGGGTGAATATTTGGAACAGCTAGCCGAAGGTATGCGCTTTACCGCCCAAAAAAAGGGTCTAGTACTTGTCTACCAAATAGGCACTGGACCAAACAACAATCAATCAGTATCTGGGGCTCACCAGGTACGCCCACTGTATTATGCCAATGTTGACCCCGACCGAATGCGTGAAGTGCTGACAAATCTGTTTGACAATGCCATAAAGTACACTGATAGAGGTAAGATCACCATCGGCATCACTGGCGATGATAGAGTAGTTCAAATCAACATCCAAGACAGTGGCCAGGGGATACCCAAAGATGATATCGGGCATCTGTTTGAAAAATTTTACCGTGTAGACAATTCAGCAACCAGATCTATCGGTGGTACAGGCTTGGGGTTGTTTATATGTCGTAAAATTGTTGAACTGTACAATGGGCGAATATGGGTCGAAAGCGAAGTTGATAAAGGGAGTATATTTTACATAAACCTCCCGCGGATTAGCCTAGATAAGGCAACCCAGCTAAAAGCATCAATAAAATCAACATCTTCGCCCCTAAGTTAATGTATATGCAATGAAAAGATGGTACAATTATTTTAATGCTTAAGGTAAAAAGGTAAAATACATGTCAAAAATCATGCTCGTCGAAGACGACAACAATCTAAGAGAAATATATGGTGAAAGATTACTAGCCGAAGGCTACGAAATTGTTACAGCCAAAGACGGCGAGGAAGCCCTAGCGCTAGCTGTTAGTGAGCGACCTGATCTAATAATATCGGATGTCATGATGCCCAAAATCAGCGGTTTCGACATGCTAGACATATTGCGCCAGACTCCCGAAACAAGAAACGTCAAAGTTATCATGATGACAGCCCTAAGCCAAGCCGAAGATAAAGAACGAGCTCATAAACTAGGCGCCGACAAATACCTTGTCAAATCACAAGTTACACTCGAAGATGTCGCTAGAGTTGTTGCCGATGTCCTAAACGGCCCAGATACAACCGAGGGCATCGATACAAACCCTGAACAAATATCACAACCAGCCGAATTCACCACAAACCAGCCTGTAGTGGAGGAGTCATCAACCGATGCACAGCCTAGTCAACAACCATTTGTAGCTCCTATTCCGCCAGCAATACCTCCAACCGAACAATCAACATTGGTTACAGAATCTATCAAACAGTCTGTTAGTGTTGAACCAACTGTAGAAGATAACAACACTAGTTCAGCGCCCGTACTGCCAACACCAGACCAAACACCAGAAAATCATCCTACTGACGCTACTGGTATACTTACAGAGCAAACAACACCATCTGCGTCCCCAGTTGTTGAACAAGATCAGCCACTACAACCACCTAACAATGAAAAACCAGATATCATCAACCCAATAACTGGCACAGTGCCAGACAATAGCCCTAATATTCAATCAGCCGAAGCTGAAACGACCGCTCAGGAGCAAAACGATATCGAAAAACAGATCGAAGATTTTGTTGATTCTACCCAACCCGAAACTACTACTCGACAAGTTGAGATGATTGATCCGACCCAAGCCAATACCACCGCCAACCCAACAACAGATACACCCGTAGCCAGCCAGCCCGAAATAAAATCACCCCCAACTCTAGAACCAGCATCTTCTCGAAAAAGAGTTATCGAACCAATAAACGATCTATCAAATCAACCAAATATCACAGAGCTATACGAACAAGAACTTGCCAAAGAAGCCAAGGTCCAAGAATTAGCCAATCCAGTTGCGGGGACAAGTATTGTTGTAGATAGTGAAACATTTGCCAATCAACCAGAAAACCCCATAGTAGGTGCACTACCAGAAACCCCAATCGTTAGTACACCTCTCGAAACTGTTGACCTCAGTCAAATAGATGGCATTACGAGCGATGAACAATCATCCAGTACCAATCCACCAAATGAGCAAACCCAAATTATTAACGAGCCAGCGCAGGTCATTAAACCCCAATCTAGCGATAATCAAACAACCGAAAAACCAATCGACCCCAATCAAATAGCACTCTAGTTTAATATACTATGTATTTTATTCGGCATTTTTGGTGTAGTATTATTGAACACATGCGTATAAACAAACTTGTTGCCCAGCGAACTGGGCTTTCTAGACGAGCGGCCGATGTATTGATATCCAATGGCCAAGTTATTGTAAATGGCCAACTAGCCACTAACGGCACGGACGTAACGGAAACAGATGACATATCCATAAACAATACTGTCATGCCTAAAAAGCCTGAAACTATAGCTATAATGTTCAATAAGCCGCCAGATTGTATATGCAGTCGCGATGGCCAAGGGGCAAAAACAATATATGACTATCTACCAGCCAAATATCACAACCTAAAATCTGTCGGCAGGTTAGACAAAAACAGCACTGGTTTACTACTACTGACCAACGACGGCCAGCTCAACCAAAGTTTGTCCCACCCCAAATACGAAAAACCAAAAATATATCAAGTGCTACTAGACAAGCCACTAACAGACGTAGATCGTCAAAACCTAGAACATGGAGTGAAGCTCAAAGATGGTATTAGTCAGTTTAGACTTGAACCATTACGACCAGATGGTAAAGCCTGGTCAGTGACCATATACCAGGGGCGCAACCGGCAGATCCGCCGTACATTCAAAAAACTCAGCTACATAGTACTAAAACTCCACCGAACCCAGTTTGGTCCATATAGCCTAGGCACCCTCCCTGTGGGTGAAATACTAGTAATAAGCTAGCTCAAAAACTTCATTCACTCTAAGCCCTGGTTAGGATCTTAATTGCCAATATGGCTTTTACTTCTATAACATCTTTACATATCCCCTTATTTTCTATAAAATCATCTTTTTATCTTTGACTAAGCCAACATCTAAATCAATAGACCAATAAGATGCTCGAAGAAGCTCGAGAGGTTATTGCATTAAGAAATTATAAAATAGTGTTGACAATGGGTGTATTATAAGGATGTAGGGTAAAAAATTAACATAAACTTAAGGAGAGAAATATGGCATTCAAAAGGATAGGCAGTAGCGAGGCTGGTGGTGGATTAATATTAAATATGAGTAATTATAGGGCCCGCGAAGAGGTGGAACTAATAAGAAAAGAAATAGGGTCATTGGAATCCATACTAGGTAAAGTGAGTATAAATGTTAAAAGGGTGAGCATAGATGGAGTACCATTAATCTACTTTAGCACAAACGAATATTACACCGACGCTGGTATTGTTCAGATGCGTGAGCGATTAGCGAAATTGCACGATAAGTTGGGCACTTTCCACATCGAGCCATTGGGAGAAAGACAAGGATCTCCAGTCAATGTAATCAACCCTGAAATCATAGTATCCGAGGGTATACAAATGCTAGCAAAAAAATTCAATAACCATTATACAGATCAAACATCATTACCCACCAGACCAGACAAACAAACTACCACAACACCTCAATCAAACTCTTCAGACTTTCGGCTGGCTGCATAATTTAATATCTAATACATATACTCATAAACAATCAAAAAAGGGTATAAGTATTTGGAGACCGAAATATACGATGAAAAAGGTGGTTGCTTTTGGTTCGTTCGATCCGCTACATGCGGGGCATGTAGATTATTTTCGGCAGGCCAGGGCATTTGGTGACCATCTTACTGTTGTTGCCCGCGATAGTGTTATAACGGCCAGCAAGAGCCCAAAGTCCACACCACCGAAACCATCCGCCTAAAAGCCGTAGCCAGTGCAAACAGTGTTGACCTAGCCATACTGGGCGACGAGCCAGGCCAATACACCATATTAGACAAGCTCAAACCAGATATCATAGCAATAGGATACGACCAAACCACCCCACCAGCCGTAAAAAAACATTCTTAAAAATTACAAAATCGTAAAACTAGCACCGTACAAATCCAGCTTGTTATTATTATAAAGTTAAACTATTGGCAATAATTTAGGCTCTTGCCCAGCAAAAATCTAGCGTAAACTAGATATAGGCATGAAATTACAGATA
>CAYQBK010000045.1:0-4167 GCA_964415715.1 uncultured Candidatus Saccharibacteria bacterium | reverse complement strand
TAGTTGGCTATATAGGACGAGGCAATGCAATAAACCCAGTTTTGGCTGGACTAAATAACCTAGAATATCGTGGATACGACAGTGCTGGAATAGCATTTTGTTCAGACACAGTGTTTCATAGCGTCAAACAAGTTGGCCGTGTCAGCGCGCTCGAAAACGAACTAGCGGGGTTAAAAATGACCAGACCAAATAGTGCTATTGGACACACTCGCTGGGCAACCCATGGTACGCCAACCAGGCTCAATGCTCACCCACATTTCAACACATCACACACAATATTTGTTGTACACAATGGTATCATTGAAAACCATGACGAAATACGGAAAATGTTACAGAAAAATAGCTACCATTTTATATCACATACCGATACCGAAGTTATCCCCCACCTTATAGATCATTTTTACAAAAAATTTGGCAATATGGACAAGGCCTTTGAAACAGCAGTGCGCGAACTACGTGGAGCTTTTGCTATAGCCATGACCTGTAAATACGAGCCAGCTAAAATATATGCTGCTAGGTTGTCTAGCCCGCTAGTTATAGGTGTTGGCAAAGATTCAAACATGGTTGGTAGTGACGCCTCAGCCGTAGCCGATGCAGCCCAAAAAATAGTCTATATAGATGACTACGAAATGGTCATTATTGAACGCAAAAAATACACGATAAAAAACTTTAAAAGCAAAAAAGTGGTTACGCACCAAGAAGAAGATATTATCCTGGATAATATCGCCAGCAACAAAGGTGACTATGCCCACTACATGCTCAAAGAAATACACGAAGCTCCTAAAACTATTCAAAATTCTATACTTGGGCGTATCAAACTTGAAACAAATGAAATAAAACTAGGTGGTCTAGAGTCGGTCGAAAACACTCTGCGCAATATCGACCGTATTATTATCATCGCCTGTGGTACATCATACTATGCTGGGCTGGTTGGTGAGTATTTGTTAGAAGAAATTGCTCAAATACCTGTCGAAGTGCAACTAGCGAGCGAGTTTAAATATCGCGAAGAACCACTTAGTGAAAATACTGCTATATTAGCCATATCCCAAAGTGGTGAAACAGCCGATACAATAGCTGCCCTGAAAAAAGTTGAGCAACTAGGCCTGTTACGAATAGGTATAGTCAATGCGCCGGGTAGTACTATAGCCCGTATTACTGATGCAGGTATTTATTGCCATGCAGGGCCAGAAATATCGGTTGCCAGTACCAAAGCTTTTATAGCCCAAGTATCTGTGCTTAATCTGTTAGCACTGTGGTTAGGCAAGGGTAAGAGTAGCCTATATAAGCCACTTCTAATAGATCTGGCTTCGCTACCAAAAGTTGTCGAAAAAGTTTTGAAACTAGCGCCAGATATCCAAAAAATAGCCGAAAAATATGCACATCATCGTGATTTTATATACCTAGGTAGATCATACGAGTTCCCCATGGCACTAGAGGGGGCTTTAAAGCTAAAAGAAATAAGCTACATACATGCCGAAGGCTACGCAGCTGGTGAAATGAAACACGGCCCACTTGCACTTATCGACGAAAGCTTTCCAACATTTGCCCTATGTGCTAGCAACGACATGTTTGAAAAAACCGTCAGTAACCTGCAGGAAATAAAAGCTCGCAACGGTCATATTATTGCCGTTACGACAAAAAAGCACGCCTCACAACTAAATGACCTTGCTAGTGACACTATAGCCATACCTGAAATCGCAGATCAACTACTTCCGTTAGTCGAAGCAGTTGTGGTACAACTGTTTTCCTACTACATAGCACTAGCTCGTGGCACAGATATAGACAAACCGCGCAACTTAGCCAAATCAGTAACAGTCGAATAAATTCAAGTCTTGTATTAAGAAGCGAATATCCAGCGAATTACTATTTCTTTAATTCGCTTATATTCTTCTTCACTGTACTGCATATTAGCGATACAATATCTTTTTCCAGACAGATGTGAACAAAACATACAATCCATACAATCATAACAGTCTTGCACAAAATAACAATTAGTGACCTTAGCTGACCAGTTAACATTGAAACTATTTGAGCATATTTGACTATCCTCTATTCGCATGCAAAAAGTAGACGTTTGAGACCTAGCTGCAGCTACTATGTATTCAGAATTAATAACACCATCACTAAATAATATGTTTCTAGAATGGTTAACATCACAGCTCCTATATATACCCTGACTATTATATATAGTGTCACTTTCAGCAACATCGATAGACTCTAACTGTCTATCTGTAGTCATATATCTTGTCTTTGCCCATGACTGTATAACATCTTCAATACTATTCAACGGCACCGCTGGTTCTACCCAGTCATTGATAGTCATTTGTTTTTTTACATTATCAATTGTCATAAAGCTCGACGGGTTGACAGATGTAGCCCAACATTCCTCATTAGTCTTTGAATCGTACACCTTTTGTGGCAGCCTGAAATCAAATGCAAACTTAGTTAATGCTTGGTCTAGCGTAAATGGATTTTGGTATCCAAAGATATTTGCTACTACTTTATCCAATATTTCTTGAGCTTTCGTTTGATTCATTTATTCTTTCCTTTCAGGAATAACTTTATTTGTTGATTGCGAAGTTAGAAACTGTTCAAGAGTCATAGCTGGCGCCCTTTCTGTTGGTAAAATAGGAATTGCGTCTATACTGGGGCCAATACTTTGCGGTATATTACTTGGCCCAATCGAATCTAGTTCAGCCAAATTCATATGTCTCATATCTACATCATCGACCTTAGGTATATGAACATTTGCACTAGTAGACGTTTGAAGTTCCGCTGATGGGCTTATGAATTGTGGCGAGGGTTGATGTTTCACAGACTTAGGGCTTGATGTTGTCGAGGTTAATTCTGCGTTATCTACGAATTCAGCTGTAATATTTTCATAGTTGGTTGATTATTATATTTTTCTATTTGACTCTGTACATACGAAAGTGAATCAGAAATATCATGGCCGTCTAGATGCGCGTCATTCCTCATTTCATCCATAGCCTTTTTGGGTGCATAAAATGTATTTTGTTGCTCTATTTTATCTTGAAATTTGCTTGGTAAATCCAGATCCTCAACAGGTTTTAGTTCTACTGGCGATGTATTTGACACTGCTGGTATAAAATCAGCTGTTTTTGCCTTTACACATGGTAATATTTGTCCATCTTTGCTTAGTCGCAATAAACATTCTCGGCTATTGAGTGAGGTTAGTATTCTCACTCTTATTTCTTGCTCTTTGTTACCCAATGCTTTGCCTTCTATTAGTGTCTCTTTAGGCAATTCTATTGTTAGGTTACCCTCCAACGCCCGTGCATCCTCTTCTGACACCCTAAATACATAATAGTTAGATACATTGGTAAATATAGCGTCTTGCAATCCTTGTTCTATCTGACCAAAATATTGCTGAGTCAAAAATACATACAAGTTATATTTACGTGCTTCAGCCAATATCTGCGCTAGGGCAGGATTCTGCACTACAGACACCTCGTCAACTATCAATATTAACTTTTCATTAAAGCTTCGTGATTGTGCCAGTAAAAATATTTGCTGTATCAATAGTCCTGCCACTGTTTTAACAACTTTTTCACCCATACTGACCTTGTTTAACGAAAATACCGTCAGTGGATTTTCTTTTATCAGCAAACTCAACGAGCTGGCATTATCGTTTTGGTCACCAAGCGATGGTTGCATCTGCATCTCTTCAACAAGTGCTACTATCGGAGATATTGCCTCAGTATAATTTTTGGTGCGTAGCTCGTTAAAATCCGATCCAAAAAACTTTGAAATATTTGCTGGTACATAGCCATCTACATGCCCTAAAACAGAGTTTCGATATTCAATATCTGTAACAAATTTCTTCAGATTATCTAGTGACATTATCTGAGCTGTCATAAGTACATACAGACTAAATCTCATCACACGCTCTAGTCTAGGGTTAAACTGATCAGCCATATGTGATTTGAAAAGTGTTCCCGGCAGCTCAGTAGCCGCTGATAGATCTGTGCCAGCACCGGCGAATAGTTCTGCTACGTCATCCTCTCCCTGAACCCGTAGAATACTACTGCCTTCCATTTCCCCTAAATCCTCCTCGAGCGATGCATGTGGGTCACTAACTACCACTCGCTAATTTTGTCTGTTTTCACTGCGAGACAATATTTTGTTTATAAATTGGCCTATTAGCTT
>CAYQBK010000044.1:0-25364 GCA_964415715.1 uncultured Candidatus Saccharibacteria bacterium | reverse complement strand
TTGAGCTTCCTTGTTTAATATATTTAAATATAACATCAAATATCATCATATTCCACAATGAAGATTAATTACATATATCTTTTTTTGAAATCTTCGATACCCTCGCCAATGGATGTATAGTGTGGCGAGCTTTGAAGGCTTCTATACAGTTCGGGGTTGTGACTAATAACAGATCTAACATTGCCCTTCATGCGAGCAAAGGCAAAAATCACTCCTTTGTTCTTGAGCTCTTTTTTGAGATTGACAAGCATTTTTGCAGCTGTAGAATCTATTGACGTGATAGTTTCGGCATCCCATAAGAACCACTCTACTGTAGAGTCAGACGCAGATATTAGTGACATGACTCTCTCTCGAAAGTAGCTGGCATTTCCAAAAAATAGCGGTGCATCAAATCGGTACATAATAAGTCCATCAATAGTGTGTGTTTTGGGGGGTCTCGATATATCCCTGACGGCACCATCTTTTGCTACACCAAGTACAGCGTCACTTGGAAAAGCTGTTTTGCGGATCAAGTTCATTATCGATAAAAATACTGCCAATAACAGTCCCTGGATAATTCCAAGAAGTGTCACGCCTAGTATTGTAGCTATTGCCAAGAATGCTTCACTTTGCCAGGCTATCCATAATTGTTTAAATTCTTTATAGTTAAACAAGTTACTAACCGCAACAATTATTATTACAGCCAGGGCAGCTACCGGCAGGTTGGATAAAAATGGTGTTAGGGCAACGAGTGATATGCCAATGATGATTGCTCCAAATATCTGTGACACTTGGCTTTTAGCACGACTTTGATAGTTTACAGCAGAACGTGAGCCGCTTCCAGAGACTGGAATGCCCCCAAATATACCCGAGGCAAAATTCGCTACCCCCAGACCAATGAATTCTTGATTTGGATCAATATTGTTACTGTTTTTTCTATCTAATAAACTTTTACCGATTGTTATTGTATTAGCATAGGCTATTAATGTTATTGCGATAGCTGGCACTACTAAACTTTGTAAATCATACAGTTTTATCGAAGGAAGTTCCGGTACTGGTAGCCCCCTTGGTATATCACCAAGCACAGCTATACCTAAACCTTTTAGGCCAAAGATCATTGACACAAGTGTTGAACCTATGAGTATGACTATTGCTACAGGAAGTTTTTTAAATTTTCTTTGCAAGCTAAAACTCAACAATAAGAGAAGTGAGCTAAATACAACAGTTAGCATTGATGAGTGACCTAGGTTTGACAATATGTATACGATAGATCCAAAAAAGTTTGTCAGTGATGGTGGGCTAGTAATTCCAAATAATTTTGGTATTTGCGATGTGATTATAACCAACGCCAAACCAGCCATATAGCCGATCATGATCGGGCGGGATAAAAATTCTGATATATAACTAAATTTTACAGTCACTGCAATAAGACACAACACCCCAATGATTATTGATAATATAGCTACTAAAGTTGCCGTTCTTTCAATAGACCCACCTGCAAGTGGTATTACGGTTGCCCCGGCCAAGGCAGCCATGGCTGCGTCAGGTCCAACAGTGACATAGCGTGAAGTGGTAAATAGGGCAAATGCTAGCATAGCTATAAGCGCCGCATACAATCCAGCTGCTAATTGTACCCCGGCAAGTTGGGCATAGGCCATAGCTTGGGGTATAGCAATAGCGGCCACTGTTGCACCAGCTATAAAATCTCTTTTTAACCACGATGAGTGGTAGTTTCTAAGAGTTTTTATTATTGGCAAGGATATTTTTAGTTTATCTTGCATATACTTCTACATTATATATTAAAATTGCTTATGCATACTATTTATTGGTGTGAAATGTATTTAATAGTAGACTAGCGATTAGGATCAAGCCAACAATTATTAAGATATTTGCCAATACTCGTTTATAGTTTTTGTTATCTAGTCTTTTTAGATTATTTTCAAGTTTTGACAGGTCGTTTCTTCGGAAAACAACTAAACCCAACAAAATTATAAACGGTAATAGTCCAATTAGCACTATCCAAACTACTAATAATATATCAGCTATGGAACTGTATTCGTCATTTCGTATCACCTCTGATGCTAATAATGCAGCAAATATATTGGTTGCACTAAATAACGATCTAATACTACTAAATATATATAGTTCTTTGGGTGTAGCGTGTGGCTCTTTTGTGTGATGTATTGAGTTTTTTGGGTATTTATATACGATTCCGACACCTATTAACATTATGGCTACAATAAATTGTATTATTGGTGCAGTTGTAAATGTTTTATTTATGCTTTTGATGTCAAAATGTAGAGTTGCGCCAAATGAAGTACTAGCTATTAAAAATAAACATATAAATGGGGTGGCGACACCTAAGGCTATTGCTAATATATTATATATCGGGTTCTTTGATCGGATAGCAACTATTACAGAAGTAGTTATTAAAAGTGGGCTAAATGCTAGCAATAGCCCAATACTGCCAAATGTGATTAATAGATTTATTAGATTGTATATCATGAGTGATTAATTGGCTGGTGGATTGTATATATAAATAGTTCCGTTTTAAATGTGTACAATGCCATACTGGTTTGTATAATTATTTTTAATTGATTTGTATGATTTAGCTATCAATATACTATTATAGTATATATAATCATATTGAATAGGGAACAAATTGAGCAGAGCAAAAAATTTAAAAAATTATCGGTTACATTTACTGGATGTCTTTACGATAACTACAGCAGCATCGGTGTTGCTGACTAGATTATTTCTAGAGATTACTGGCTATCCGCAACTGGGTGGCCGACATTTGCATATTGCTCATATGTTGTGGGGTGGATTATTTATCACCACGTCATTTTTATATCTGCTCCTGTCTGTTAAGCCAAAGAAAGCAATAGCTTGTATAACAGGAGGCATAGGGCTAGGTTTATTTATAGATGAGATTGGCAAATTTATAACTCGCACTAATGATTATTTCTTTAGGCCGACTGCATTTCTTAT
Source organism: uncultured Candidatus Saccharibacteria bacterium (assembly GCA_964415715.1). GTDB lineage: Bacteria > Patescibacteriota > Saccharimonadia > Saccharimonadales > CAIOMD01 > DALYDK01. Next base: position 22,394 of record CAYQBK010000044.1, on the reverse strand, counting down.
ATATACAATACTTTTACTTATATGGTTTGTTTGTCGTTTGGTTATTGTTAGGCAGACAGGTTCGAGTTTTTTCAACCCAACAGTATGGCCATCTAGCATATTTATCAAAATATTTATTTCTACTTGGTCCATCATGCAGGCTTTAGTTGGGAGTATAATAGTCTGGTCTACGCTTATCTATGGACTAGATAGAGTTGCTATTTATTTTGATACAAGTAGATTATTAGTCTTACCATTTTTAATTTATTCCCTAGCATTTATTTATGCGATATTTTGCCTTGCGATTAGGCAAACCCTGGTTTTTGCCAATACAATCAGACTTGCTTCTTTGTTTAGTCTAGTTGCCGTATATCCTCAACTATTTTTGCATGAAAAATTCAGTGCTAGCTTTGGGTTACTGCTGACGTTATTAGTCATCGCTATGTTATCTGGCTTTTCTATTAAAGACCTATTAAAAAGTTAAAACTTAATATACAAGTCGGGTATAATTCATCGTCTCAAAAAGACAGTTATAGTTTTGGGCCTCTAAATCTATTTAGTTTTGAAAAAAGTTATAAGCTAAATAGTAAATAGAATGCCGTTACAATCGCCGAGATGCCAAAGACTATGAATATTGCCTCTAGTATGTGCCCAATAATAGTTTTTCCAAATTCGCCCTGACGAATAATTTGGATGCAGACAAATAAAAATAACGGAAGAACGAGTAACATAAAGGCACCAAAAAATTGCATAATATTCCTTTGCTTAATTTATATTTATATATTAACAGCTTATTTTATTTTTGTAGATCTTTTCTGTTTTGTGTTTTCGAAAAATATGTTTTTGTTGTCATATTTTGCTGTCAAGGTTTGGTTTGGGCTTATTTGGCTAGATAGTAGCTCCTTGGCTAATTTATTTTCTAATTCAGTTCGGATGCGTCTATTTAGCTCTCTAGCTCCAGAATGTGGGTCGTAGCCTACGTCTGCAAAATGATTTAAAACAGTTTCGTCAATAATTAGGTCAATATTTTGGCCCAAAGCCATTTGCTGAACTTTGTTGAGCTGAATGCCAACTATTGATTTTATCTGCTGTTTCGACAATGGCTTAAATACTATTATCTCATCCCACCTGTTGATAAATTCTGGCCGAAAAGTATTGTGCAGTATTGGCATAATAATATTTTTTAATGATTTATCATCATTGTCGGGTTTTGACATGATATTATCCTGGATTTCTTTCGAGCCCAAGTTTGATGTTGCAATGATTATAGTATTTGAAAAATCTACAACTCTGCCTTTTCCATCTGTTAAGCGACCATCATCTAAAACTTGCAATAGTATATTTTGAATATCTGGATGGGCTTTTTCTAGCTCATCTAGCAGTAAAACGCAATAGGGTCTTCGGCGAACTTTTTCAGTTAACTGCCCACCTTCGTCATAGCCAACATAGCCAGGGGGAGCCCCAATAAGTCGGGCGGTATTATGTTTTTCCATATATTCGCTCATATCTATTCTGGTCAGGGCAGATTCATCCCCAAACACTTGCCAGGCTAATGCTTTGGCTAACTCAGTTTTTCCTACCCCAGTAGGCCCTAGGAACATAAAACTACCTATTGGTCGATTCGTTCTAGTCAAACCTGCGCGATTTAAGCGGATTGCATCAGCGACGGCTTCTATTGCTCGGTCTTGGCCGACCACCCTCTCATGCAATCTTTCTTCGAGCTGTAACAATTTTTCCTTTTCTTCTTTTGTTAGGTCTTGAGTGGGTATTCCAGTAATAGAACTAACTATTTGAGCTACACTTTCGGGGCTGACTTCTTTGCTGGTGACACTTTTTTGCTTGCGCCATTCATCTTCGATAGATTGTCGTTTGGTGTTTAGGTCATCGATTTTCTTTTTTAGTTTTTTGGCTTTATCGTACTCTTTGTGAGTGCTGGCTGATTCGTGCTCTCGTTTTTGAATATTTATTTCGTCATCGAGCTGTTTGATTTCCTGTGTATAGGTATCTGCTTTGATTCTTACTCGGGCAGCGGCTTGGTCGATAAGGTCGATAGCTTTGTCTGGTAAGAATCTATTTGTTATATATCTGTCCGACAAATCTACGGCTGTCACTATGGCTTCATCACTAATTTTAACTTTGTGGTGTGCCTCATATTTATCTCTTAGGCCACGTAATATTTCAATAGTCTGTGCTTCGGTTGGTTCTGGTACAAAGACTGGCTGAAATCGTCTTTCAAGTGCTGAGTCTTTTTCAATATATTTCTGATATTCATTGAGTGTCGTTGCTCCTATCAAATGAAGTTCTCCACGAGCCAGGGCAGGTTTAAGTATGTTGCTAATATCCATTCCACCTTCTTCACCACCTTGACCAGCGCCAATAACTGTATGCAGTTCATCAATAAAAACTATTAGTGTTTCTTGATTGGCAACTATTTCGTCGATAACTGTTTTTATTCTTTCTTCAAACTCTCCTCGGTATTTTGAACCAGCTATCATTGAGATTAGATTTAGTTCAACGACTCGCTTGTTTTCTAATATCTGTGGAATTTTTCCACTTACTATCATTTGGGCGAGGCCTTCAACAATAGCCGTTTTACCTACGCCTGGCTCACCTATCAGAACAGGGTTATTTTTTGTTCTGCGGGCAAGTATTTCTATTGTGCTTTCTATTTCTTTGGATCGGCCTATAACTGGGTCTAATTTTCCATTGCTGGCAATTTTGGATAAGTCTCGTGAATATTTATCAAGCTGGGGAGTGTTAGATTGTTCATTTATTTTGCCGTTTTTTGCTCCCTTGCCGATAAGCTTTGTTATCTGTTGACGAATATTTTGGCTAGTTAAGCCATATTTTTTTAGGATTTCTCCAGCCATCCCTTCTGACTCTTCTGTAAGCCCAACAAGTAAATGCTCAGGGCCAATATAACCGTGGCCCATGTCTTGAGCTGTATCGAGCGCAAGCTCAATAACTTGTTTTAGCCTTGGTGATAGTACTATATTACTAGGGCTGATTTGGTGGTTAGTGTTTTTTGGTGCATTGGCATCAATGTAACCTTTTAGGTCGTCTGGTTTTAGTTTAAATTGTTTAAGAATATTTTGAACAATATCATCATTTGCAAGCGAATATAGAAGGTGCTCTGTATCTATCTCATCTCGTTTAAATTCAAGTGCAATTTGACCTGCTTCTGTTATGGCGGTTTTGCTACTGCTATTGAGTAGTGATGTTATATCATCTGCGGTATGTGATTGGTATCCACTATTTTGGCTTGAGTCAAATGAGCTTGAAATACTTGAAAATGCATTGCTTCTTTGCATTCGCTCATAGTCAATTTCACACACTTGCAAATTACTTATATGCCCATTGCTTGATATCTTTACTCTGTATGCAGCAGGCCTAACCTTGCATATATCACATATTGATACCGCCATAAAATCCTCCTATGTATACAAGTATTATTATACTTTTGATCATGGATTTTCAATATGTTTTATCAAAAGTAGAGCAATATGTGGCATAATGTAACCAATGAATAATGCTATTGTTATTGAAAATCTAACAAAAAGATACGGTGCTAATTTTGCCTTAAAAGGTTTAAGTCTTGAAGTCAAACAGGGTGAAGTGATTGGATATTTGGGGCCAAACGGGGCTGGTAAGACGACCACTATCAGATTGATTCTCGGTCTGATAAATCCAACCGCAGGGAGTTCAAAAATATTTGGTATCGATTCACATAAAAACAAGATTCAGGCTCATCAGTTTTTGTCATATGTGCCTGGAGAAGCAAACTTATGGCCAAACTTAACTGGGGCAGAAACACTGTATTTACTAGGAAACATAAAAGGCAATATTGATGAAAAATACAAAGCCGAGCTAATAAAAAGGTTTGATTTTGATGTAAACAAAAAGGTTAGGTCGTATTCAAAGGGTAATAAACAAAAACTTAATCTGATTGCCGGCCTTATGTCCAGATCAAAAATACTCATATTGGATGAACCTACAAGTGGTCTTGATCCATTGATGGAACAGGCTTTTAGACAAAGCATAGGTGAGGCTAAGTCAAATGGTCAAACTATATTTCTATCATCTCATATACTGAGCGAGGTAGAGGCACTGTGTGACAGAGTGGCAATACTTCGTTTGGGTGAGTTGATTCAGGTTGGTACGCTAGATTCTATGAGACACCTAACCTCATTAAATATTACTGCTACATTTGCCTCAAAACCACCTAGCTTGGAACATATACCAGGCGTGAGAGATCTAAAGGTAGCTGAGCACCAGATTAGTTGCCAGATCACTGGACCTGTTGATCAGTTGCTAAGTATTATTAGCAAGCATCACCCCCTATCATTTACTTGCAAGGAGCTGTCTCTCGAAGAAATATTTTTGTCTCATTATGGAAAAAAGTAGCCACAACATGAGGTCATATTTTGTTTTTCTAGCTTTTACGTTGCGTCGTAATATAGTTCAGTTTATCATCGTTAGCGTAATCATGATAATACTTATAGTTTCGTCAATGACGGCCTATGTTAACCTATATCCGACAGCGCAATCACGTAATGCAACAGCGATTGCTCTTGGTAGTAATCCTGGATTAAATGCATTGGTTGGCAAGCCTGATAGGCTCAATACGGTCGAGGGCTTTGTCGCTTGGCGCTCCATAGGAACAGCAACTTTGATATTGGCTGTTTGGGCCTTGTTTGTCAGCACTCGCTTACTTAGGGGTGACGAAGAACAAGATAGGTGGGAACTATTACTAGTCGGTAAAACGACTATTGCACGTGCGACAGGGCAGGTTTTATTGGCTCTTGGTCTACTCAGCTTACTAATGTTCAGTTCAGTTTTTTCGGCGACAATATTGACTAGTCATTTGAAGGGCTTGGATTGGTCGGTGGCTAGGGTGGGGTTTATGTCACTAGTGTTGGTATTAATATTCTGGTTATTCGCATCTGTAGGTTCGTTCACCTCACAGATATTCTCAACTAGGTCAACAGCATTACGGGTGGCTGGGGTATTCTTTGGGTTGAGTTTTATGTTGCGAGCTTTGGGTGATATTTCGGACAAAGCTTCTTGGCTGGCTAGCCTTAGCCCACTTGGCTGGGTAGAAAAACTTCGTCCACTAACTACTGAAAATTACTTTTGGCTATTGCCAATACTGAGCTTGGTGTTTCTCATGATCGCAGCTTCGCTGTTCATTGCTAGTCGGCGTGACTATGGTGGAAGTTTGGTTAGCGAAAAATCAAAATACAAATCTCACTATTGGTTACTCGGTAATACAAAAAAATTCATAGCTCGTACGCATTTTAGTAGCTTAGCTATATGGGTGGTTGGTTTTTTTATTGCCAATATTGCGTTTGGCACTTTTTTGGCAGCTTCTGGGGATGCTATTGGTCAGTCGGGAGGCATCCAAAAACAGATAGGAAAAATAACTAATAGTGGGGCTCCTAATGCAACAAATCTCATGCTAGGTATGATATTTTTAGAAATGATGGTTGTTTTGATGTTTATGGTGGCAAGCCAGATAAATAAATTTCGCGATGACGAAGCTAGGGGTTATCTTGACAATTTGTTGGTTAGGCCAGTGGCCAGGTTGACGATCATAAACGTAAAAACCTTGTATATTATCATTGGTGTATTTATAGCTTGTCTTGCTATATATTTGGGTAGCCTAATAGGTACAAAAAGCCAAAATATTTCTATTGATAGCTGGCAATATATTAGTTCAGTGATAAATTTGGTAGCTATTCCTATATTGTTAGTTGGTATTGGCATATTCGCACTCGGCTTCATACCAAGATATACTAGCGTTGTTTTGTATAGTGTTATAGGTTGGTCATTTATCCTTGAGATTGTAGGCTCAATATTAAATTTGAATCATTGGATATTAGACACTTCACTGCTACATCACATAGCTATAGCTCCAGCTATTGCTGTGAAGTGGCCCATATTTTGGGTATTTATTGCTATATCAGTCGTGCTATGTATTTTGGGTGTTTGGCGTTATAACCGCCGTGATATAGAGTTATACTAGTCAATATATAGGTAGCTACTCCATAGAGTATTTGTTATAGACGTAGTTTATCCAGTTGGCATGTAGCATTCCTGCGTCACTTGGCCAGCAATATCCTTCGCTCGATCCTTCATATGTTTCAACACCATCTCTGCCTGCTTCTTTCTGTAAATCGTACTTTCCGTATTCTGGATGACCCTGTAATAGTAGGTCATGACCACCGCCACTATTTACTCTTTGCAATGCCAACCAGCCTATGCGCTCATTCAATGCCAATATATCTATATCTGATTGAGTTTCAATTTGCCTAGTTGGTATATTGCCCCAACGCGAATGAGGAGATGTCGCATGATCACCCATGCCCTCCATGAATAATCCAGGGTTGATAATGTCATGATTAAAGACTCCAAACGTTTTCTCTGCGCCGATTCCTCTTCTTAGGCCGTATAGACAATTTAAGGCAAAATGCGCTCCAAGACACGAATAAATTGTTGAACTAACATTACTATCTGCCCACCGCACTAACTCTTTTAGTTTGTCGTAATATTCCAACTCATACAGTGGCAATTCAGCAGGATTTATCAATCTGCTTGAAAAGCTTTTATTGTTTCTTTTTATTTCTTGGTTATCACCGGTCACAATCAAACCATCAAGACCAATATCTTTTATTTCACTCAATGGTCTATAGCTTTTTAGCAATTTAGATCTACTTCTATCCGGATCTTCTCTTCGGTCATTATCAAACTTTATTAGAAAAACTTCTATTTGCAAAATTGGTGTTGTCGCTATACGGCTCAACCATTGTAGCTCGGTAGCTTCCATGGCAGCGGCCGGCATTAAGTTAAATAGTCCTATTTTTGCTGGACGTATATCTTGTTGCTGGGCATGTTTGGGGTCTAGAGTGCTTACGCCAGCCTGTTGTAGCCTGCTAGTAAAATCGGGGCTTGTATTGCTTCCTAAAACTATTGGCATATTAAAAATATAACATACATTTATGCCAAAATGACAATTATATGTGATAGATATTTAAATACCTAATATTTGTTTCTTTTTGGCTTCAAATTCTTCTTGAGTAAGGATACCCTGGTCTTTCAGTTGGGCAAGTTGTTGTAGTTCTGCCATCATGTCTGAGTTGTCGCTTTGAGTGATCGGTTGGGCAGCTTGTTGTTGCGTAGTATATGATTGCTGTTCTTGGGCTGACCACCTTTGCGCCTGTCTTCTACTCACGTTGTTAGATACTGCTGTTGCCGTTCCTGCTATCACGGCTGTTCGAGCCATGCCTCTTAATAGTCCTGGCATATTATTCCTCCTCGTTTTCTAACTCTTTAGCTGCATCTGGATGTATTCGGCCTTCAGCAATTAACGTTCCGTTGGCATCAATTAAGGCCTTCTTTAGGCCTTTGGCCCATAGTTGCTCAATAATTAAAATTCCCGCAGATGTATCTGGTTCTATAATCTCTGCAACTTCGTTAAAATCATCTTCATCTAGTAAATTTTCAGTCGGCCGATATTTTTGGTAAAATTCAAAAACGGCATCATTATTATTGTCTTCTATATCTAGTATAGTTATATTGCCTAGCTGGTCTTTGACAATGCCAGATATTGCCACAAGTGATATTATTCCTTTATCGATAGCACTGGCTATTTCTCGTAATATGCTACCGTCAAATTTGTTGCCTTCAAAGCCTACGACAATATAGTCTATTGGTCCTCGCATTTATCCTCCTTAGTTTATCCTCAATAGTATATTAGTGATACACAATATTTTCAACATATTAAATTAGTAAAAGATATTTGGTTGTGGTTAAATATTTATTATGGAAATAGCTATAAACTCAGTGCTTTTTATTCACTTGTTAGGCATGGCAGGGTTGTTAGGTGGGACTTTAGCTCAGTTAAAAGCCAAACCTAAACGAGTTACAAACCTGATGTTACATAGTGCATTAACTCAGCTTGTGACTGGTTTTATATTGACGGGCCTCGTACAGGCAAACAAAGAAGAAATACGTATGCCAATAGTTGGCTTAAAAATGTTGTTTGTCTTGATCATCTTATTATTGTTGATATTGGCTAGAAAAAAACCGACCAATGCTAAATACTACACAATACTTGGTTTGACTATTGCGAATGTTGGCTTGGCATTGTTCGTAACTAACCAGTAACTAATCTATTTTTTAGTATTGCTATTTGTTGCGACAGTTGGTTGATAAGCATTTGGGGTGCTTTTCTTTCAGTTATTGCATCTAACACTAGGCTATAGAACCATACCTGGTCATCTGGATTTTTTGTAGAGAATCTTTGCCATATGATATCACCATGCGTTCGATGGTCGATTATCTGTGACATGAGGTTTTGGATTTTGTCAGATGCGCTAACGATAACAGCCTCGTCACAGGCCTTGTGTCGTATATGGCCAACATAAGCTTCGGATATTTGGTGCCAGTTGCCTGCATTGTCATCTTTTGTCACATCTTTGACTATTTTTAATACATTATCGCCAAAGTCTTCCAATACATTTTCAGAACTATATATCTTACCATCAACATCTTCTAGTACATCATGTAGTAAACAGGCTATTAGCGTGTCTTCATCTGCTGTTGCTTCACTAGCTATTAACATAACACTAAACGGGTGGATAATAAACGGTATATCCGTACCTTTGCGATATTGTTTTTGTTGATCATGGGCCCATGATGCGATGCGTATTGCTTTGTCTAATCTTTCTGTATATATCATTTAGCTAATATACCATATATATTTTATCGACTAGCTGAAATCGCTATATTTCTTCCAATATTTATAAAATACAGGGTTTAGCATTTTTATTTTTTCGGCAATATTAGCTATATTTATTTCGCAAGTAAACTTGCCAAAATAATATTCCCATATTTCGTTGACACTTGGTTTGGATAGCAGAAATTTAACATGCTTCCAATGAAAATCTTGTAAAAATACCAACACCATCGAGTTCTCTATATTTGAGTGCTTGTTCATAATGTAGTCAATATTATTGGCCATAAGACGCTCACGAAGATATATTTGGACCTACCATACCCAGTTTTTGGTTGCTTGTGGATACATTGATTCCATACTTCAAGCCATTCGGACGTTAGCTCACTTGGGCCATCTGTAGGTTAAGTAAGTACCTGATGTCCATTTGACCAAAGTTCTGCGATATTTCGCCACACATAAGTATCTGCAACTACCCATGGGTGAATTTTAAGTACGTCAATGGAAAATCAGCGGTTCGTTTATCTACCATATCCTTAGGTTTGTCATATGGGCCAAATCTGTTTAATTGCATGTTAGGATATTTCTCATTATTCGGGTATTCAAGCAGTATTATGTCTGGCCTATATTCTATTATTGCATTTGTTTGGCTTAGATCCAGTTCTGCAGATTCCTTGCAGTCAACTTGGACGATTTTTGGATTATTTGAGAATAGTTTTTTGTCATGCTATTGATTATAGCTAATTATTAATAATTGTTAGCATAAAAAATGTGTGAATAATTACTAATTATTGACTGATTTATGGTTTGATTGGTGTAAAATATTTATTATGACAAAAGTCAATATTGCATCTGGCACTAGCCACAATACTCCGCCCGATTTATATATGGCCCTTATATCTGATCAGTCTGCGTTGGAGCGATGGCAAGATTTGACACCGCTTGGGCGCAATGAGTAGATTTGTTGGGTAACTAGCGCAAAAAAGCCCGAGACCAGACAAAATCATATCGAAAGGGTAGTTATTGAACTTATGGCAGGCAAGCGCCGACCCTGTTGTTGGCCTGGCTGTCCCCACCGCTAGTATTATATTTTATATTTGATGTGTATAATTTGTGACATATGAAAAAACCTGATAATACACACTTTATCCTGCAATCATTAATATGTGAGTTGTCAAAAGTAGATCGAAATCACGATATTTTGGGCAGTGATCGAGCGGAAAATGATGTTGAACATAGCTATTCAGTTGCTATTTTGTGTTGGTATCTCAATGACAAATTTAAGCTTAATTTGGATATCGCAAAAGTATTAAAATATGCCTTAGTTCACGATTTTTCTGAAGTATATGCAGGCGATGTTAATACTTTTGCAAGCAAAAAAGATAGAGAATTGAAAGTTGCTCGTGAGGCACGGGCAATCGATAAGTTGAGTAAAGAATTAGTAAAGTTTGAAGACTTTGTTAGATTGTTAAACGGTTATGATACAAAAGCAGACGATGAGTCGGTTTTTGTTTGGACTGTTGACAAAATGCAAGCTCTAATACTTGCCGATCTAGATAACTGGCGACCATACAAGAAAATAAACATTAGTTACACCAGTTTTGAGAAGAAGCATCATGAACAACTAGAGGTCTGTTCATACCAATGCCAAGAAATATTTGAAGAACTTTTAGTCTATTGTAAATCAACATATTACGATAGACCAAAAACTACAGTGGTAAAGTAGTTTTTGGTATAGTACTAAATCCTAATGGTCTTCAGCCATCATATTCTCAGGTAATGAACTACAATATATTGTAAGAGTGGGCTGTTTTGATGTCACCCTGTTCTGTTATTGCAACAGGTTTAACGATTTGGCTCACATATACGAGTTTATTCGAACCTATTTTGTGACTAAATGCGAGAGATGATATTTTTTGAATTGGCTCGGAGGGAAGGGGTCGAACCTTCATATTCTTGCTTCAAAGGCAAGTGACTTTACCTATTTGTCTACCTCCGATTATGGCTATCTCGCTTGGATTCGAACCAAGGTTACCTGTTCCAGAAACAGGTGTCCTACCACTAGACGACAAGACATAAAAAAACACCGCTGGCTGAGCGGTGTAAAAGTTCATATTTTGCTATACGTTTAAAAAACCGCTACCTGCGTGATGTTCTGTTGCTGTTGGTTAAATATATGTAACATGACTTAATTTAAACACAAAAGGCCACATATAACAAGCACGAAATCCTATTATGTTGTGTTTTAGATTAGCACGGCTTTTATGCGTCTTACTCCTGCGGACGATGATTCTTCTTTTAGTATCTTAAACTTAACCCCACCATCGGCAAGTATGCCCGTGTGTTCAACGTGTGGGCCACCGCAAATTTCACGGCTATAGTTTTCGCCGTCTGGGTCGCCAACAGTGTAGACTTTGACCATTTCACCATATTTATCACCGAAAGCACCAGCCACACCTTCGCTCAGTGCCTTTTTGGTATTTTCTTCACGCCATGACATCGGCCAATCTTTGACTATTTGCTCGTTAACTATTTCTTCGACTTGTTTTATTTCTTCTGGTGTCATTTTTTCTGGGTGACTAAAATCAAACCGTAATCTGTCGGCAGTGATATTGCTACCACGCTGCACAACATGATCACCCAAAGATATTTTTAGCGCTCGATACATTAGGTGTGTAGCAGTGTGGTATTTGGTGACTATTAGACTATGGTCGGCAAGTCCACCCTTGAAAGTACCCTTTGTTGCTGTTTTGCTGCGTTGTCTTTGCTCATCCATTTTGATATCAAAATCTTTTCGCCAATTTTCAGATATTTTAATCTGTTTTTTATAGGCCTCCTCGGCACTTAGTTCTGCCGGAAAGCCATAAGTATCATACAATTTGAATATATCTTGACCGGTAATCGTGCCATTTTTACTAATACGGTCGAATTCTCGCACCCCAGAACGTAAAGTCTGCCGAAATATTTTTTCTTCCTTTTTCAATATTTCCTTTATAGTTTCATTTTTTTCGCGTATTTCCGGGTAGTCATCGATATACATATCAGCGACTACAGGTATTATTGATTCACAAACATCCTGTTCAATACCCAAATCAAAAGCAAATCTTATCGCTCGGCGCATAATACGGCGCATAACATAACCTTGCTCCTTGTTACTAGGCACAACGCCATCCATAGCCAAAAACACTGCACCTCTTAGATGATCTGCAATAACTCGCATAGAGTTTGTATGGCCGTCATATTTTTTATTGCTTATTTCTTCTAGTTTCTCAATAATTGGCCAAAGCAAACTAATCTTGAACACATCTGGGCTATCTATTGATGCCATGGCAATTCGCTCTAAACCACCACCAAAATCAATATTTTTTTTGGGTAATTGTTCAAAGCCGTCTTTTGTTTTGGAATATTGCATCAACACATTATTACCTATTTCTATAAATCGTCCACAGTCGCAGTTGGGGTGGCATTTATCCCCATAATCAGTATTATGTTCCACAAAATCAAATTCATAAAATATCTCGCTAGACGGTCCACCCGGCTCGCCGACGGGCATGTCAGCCATTTTACCATTTCGGCACCACCAATTTTTTGAGGCATCATAATAAAAAATACGTGCACCTTTGGGTGTGCCTATTTTGTAACCATTTTCTTCTGAACCAATCTCTACATCATCAGCCTGTAGTCCTTTGTCGGCAAATAGTTTTTTCCAAATATCGCCAGATTCTGTATCTTTTGGGATCGAAAACTCTCTACTACCAATAAATGTTGTGACATATAGTTTGTTTGGATCAAGCCCGACTATATCTGTTAGGAAGTTAAATATCATTGTAAATTGTTCTTTTTTGAAATAATCACCCAAGCTCCAATTGCCCAGCATTTCAAAAAAAGTTGTGTGACGGTTATCGCCGACTTCTTCAATATCTTGAGCCCTAAAACATGGTTGGCTGTCGACTAGCCTAGTACCATATGGGTTCTTTTCTCCGAGTAGGTAGGGTACTAGTGGTTGCATCCCGCTACCAGTAAAAAGTGTCGATGGATCATTGTCAGGCACTAGCTTGGATCGTGGTATAACACTATGGCTGTTATTCTCAAAAAATTTAATATATGCGTTTCGTATTTCGTGTGCTTTCATAAGAGGTAATTATATAGATAGACATGGTCCAAGTAAATATTGACATATAACAGGTATATTTTTGGTGTTGTTGGCATTGGGTGTTTTGACAAAGCTATGTGTTGATATCAGGGAAATATTTGATTCATCACAAATAGCAGTATATAGTACTATTAAATTTACGGCCCATATATTGGTTAGGATGGTTACATATGGCTAGGGTGAGTGAGGTGGCTAGTAAGCGTGATGAAAATGCGCTAGAGAAAGCTAGATATTTTGAGAAACAAGCTGAGTTTGATTTGGCCGTCATTGAGAGAATTGAAGCTTGGCAATACGGAATTGATGAACAGCATGCTCAACTAATCCAAAAAGGATTTGGTTTGATTACTCGCTGTGAAGAGATTACGCATCTTCCTATTAAGCTTGATAGACATAGCTGGGTTGATAGTCATATACAACTTGCTGGGCTAGAAAGGGTTTTGGTTGAAGATCCACAAACTGGTCGGAGTGAAGTGCTTATTAGGATTGTGCAGTTCATAACAGATATGAATGCAACTGACAGTAATCTTGATATAGTGTCGCTAGCGGCTACAACGCCAGATCCAAAAAGAGTCGTTCTTAGGCCAATAGTCAGGAAACTTAGAAAGTGTGCAATTAAATATATTGAAAACCTTTCTTCTAAACCTAGAAATAGCAAATCATGTCAAGTGATTTCAGTTGACTATCGCCTACTCCCATTTGATATAGCTGCAAGTGTAAACGAACGATTATTGGATGAAGCGCGAAGATTATCAAGAAATGGAGATCAGACAGAGTTCAAATCCTACACCCAAAAAACGCTGGCAAAAATGTTTACAGAAGACACTTCATTGATAGACGGTTATGATAGAGTATCTTATTGCATTGAATCACTGTCAAGAACGTTATTGGATCGCAATATTGATAGTTATAAGGCAGAGGTTGCATGTGATATGCTCACAAAAGCATTAGGTTTTAGTGGCATATCGTTAGAGGATTTTTAGCATATGCTCGTAATACTTTTGCTCGAGATAGAAATGCTGCCATACGCTGGACTCCAAATAACCAGCCAGATACATGCTATTCAAATGATTACAAACCAACGGTTTCCGAAGTAAGCTTTCATATGGCAGAATTTGTTAAAAGTTTTTCGGACTATTATTTTGATGAAGCACGACAGGTTGACGATAAACTTATAGAGTACTTTGCATCTGCGAGGTATGGGGAGCATGTAACTCCGATTGATATTGAAACAGAAAAGCAAATAATATTAATTGTGAAACAAGTTGTTCTGGGGCTTTATGACGGGCTTGACTTGCAAAAAGTATTTAATATTATTGATGAAGTCGCAAAAGACAAATATAAAGATATTGAAAAAATGCTAGAATTGCTTGAATCATAATATCAAATTACGACATTGGTTTTATGCCACGTGATTTGCACCAATCTTCGTAGCTGGGCACTGGTTGGCTGACAACCCATAAAAAATAATATGCCCCAAAATCACCTAACCATTTGAACGATTTACGCAGCTCCTTGACAACTGTTTCATAGTCGCCAATCGAGCTTAAATATTTACCAAAATCACCATATTTGTTTATTTTTTCGACCATTGTTTGGGCGTTGTGAACTGTGGCTGATATCTTGCTTTTGTTGCGAACGATTCGTTTGTCTTGAGTTATTTCTGATATTTTTGCATCATCAAACGTAGCTACTTTGTATGGGTCAAATTGCTGAAATACATCTTCGAAACCTGGCCATTTGTTTTCAATAACTTTCCAGTTAAATCCTGCCTGAAATACCGCCTTGGTCATGACCCGCAAATAGTCTGAGCTATCTTTTGGTAATATTTTTTCTGGCTCTTTCATATATACATACTACAAGATACTTACTAAAATTGGTAGCAATTACACATTTCACACCTTAAACCCGCATACGAGCAGCCAGTGCTAGCTGGATGCTCGGTTTTTATGACCTCCCATTTCTGTTGGTACATGTTCAGTTGTATGTTGTTTAGCTTGTCTTGTTGTCTTCTTTTGTGCCTTTGTATCCAGGTAAGCATATAGAGCCCAATGTGGTTTCTTTGGGCTCGGCCAGCATGTAAACTAGTTTTATTTTGCCAATTCTTTTTCGACCATTTGCAAAATTTGTTGCATCTGTAATATGTCTTGTTCTGTCAGTAAATTATTGTCTAGATAAACAAATACTAATGCTCGATCTCCGACGATATCTACAATTGCTAAGGAGTTCATGTTATATAATTCTTGCATAAACTTAGGGTTGACCAACTCAAGGGCACTTACTCGTTCTGTTGATGAGGCATAAAATAAAAATCTTTCATTGAACTGAGGCCATTCTAATGCAATTCTGTCTTTTGAATCAATTTTTTTACCATTTCTAATCTGTACTTTTGGTATAATTACAATTTTTTCATATTGTTTTGCTAATTTTGTGTGCCCAATAAG
Organism: uncultured Candidatus Saccharibacteria bacterium; assembly: GCA_964415715.1. Classification (GTDB taxonomy): domain Bacteria; phylum Patescibacteriota; class Saccharimonadia; order Saccharimonadales; family CAIOMD01; genus DALYDK01. The sequence goes on along the minus strand of CAYQBK010000044.1, from coordinate 7,087 downwards.
ATATGAACCCTCAAAACCATCTGAATTCTGTCTGTTTATTTCCGCAATCTGATACAAAACATTATTATTCATTCGGTCAAATGCCGATACACCCGAAAAAAGAATATCGGCATTGCCTATTGGGGTTAACCAACTATCCCTTGTGGCAAACCAATTTTCGGTGAATCCAGAAGTGACATAATTATTTCGATTTGCAAATGCAGTTAGTGCTTCAGTTGTAGTTTTATTTGAAAATTGAATATCAATGCTTCTTGAAGCCAGTTTCCATTGATTATTGTTTAGCATAAATTGCCATACTTCACGATTATCTGCTGCGCTTTCAGCATATTCATTAGCTATTTTGCCGTATTCATATAGTGTATCTTCATTACTTACTCCAACTTCAGCAATAAACCAGCTATCAAGATCCTCAGGTGCTGATATTTTTGTAATTTTAAATCTCCAAATTTTTCTTTCAGACTTTACGCTTAACCCATTAGCTCGCATATATGCAAGCATTGCTTCAACGTATTCTGCATACTGCGTAGTCACTAGTGCTTTTAGGTATTCCTGGTTGCCTGCATTTATAGTATTAGTATAGGCAGCAAGGCTATTATGGGCAGTTGTTTCGAGTAAGTCGTAATCCCACAGGGGATTTATCTCTGAACGCTTTTTAATTTCATTTTTTATTTTATCACCGAAAAGCATATGATAATTTTAGCATAAGATAAAGTAGGTAAGCTGGGTTCGACACAAGTTTCTCCTTTTTTGTCTAAATACTAGAGCGATAGCTCTGGTATTCTTGTTATGCAACAAACAAAAACGAAAAAGTCGCCCAAAAAAGGCGACAATTCCGAACTAATCTCGTTTATGGCTGAGCATCGTGGCCGAAATTAGAACTCTTTTTGTACAGAGCTTACGTAACTAAGTTAACCACAATCACCTCAAGTGGATCAAGATTAACTTTTAGATCATACGGCGAGGCTCTAAATAACGCCCATAGCTCGTTTAGCACGCGCAACAACGCCTGATGCTTGGTCGAATGCTTGTTGACCACCATCCGTTATCACACTTTGTACGTCGCTTGGCGTGATACTATTATAATTCGTTTGGAATTCGTCCAAGTAGTTATTTACAAGTTCCGTCATAAACTTTTTAAAGTCGGCCATGATAGGTTTACCGTCAAGGTGTGCTGCTTTGAACCGCTCGAGATGTTGCGCCTGCTGCTCATCTTTGCAGAGATGGCGACAGAGTGTAAAGTGGCTTTCAAGCGAGTCATTCATTTCGCCTGGCGCATCTGTCTTCGCGCGCTTGATTTTACCCTCTACATCTTCTGGGGTGTCTTTCAGGAAGATTGCACCGCGTGGGTTTGATTTGCTCATTTTGCCATCGCCATTCAGTGCCAAAATCCTTAACGCTTCAACTGCTATGACTTCTGGCTCTACAATGATTGATTCACCCTTGCCGTATTCATTATTAAATCGGCGAGCGAGCCTACGAGCGAACTCAATATGCGGGTATTGGTCTTCACCCACCGGTACTTTGTCGGCGTCTTGTACGAATATGTCGGCCGCCATAAGGATTGGGTAGCGACCGAGAGCAACGTTGATTGATTCTGCTTTGGCATCGTATTTGAGCTTGTCTTTTAATGTCGGGTTGCGCAATAGCTCTGAGATTGTCGTGTGCCTGTCCATATAATTCGCCAATACTACTGTAGGTTCTTCAACTTGGCTTTGGAGATAGATATTCGTTCGTTCTGGGTCGGCACCAGCGGCGAGGAATGAGCGCACCGTGTCGAGACGATTAGCGTTCACCACGTCTGGCTCTTGATCTGTCAGACCGTGCAAATCAGCAACAAACAGGTTAATCGAACCCTCGAAGTTATCTTACATTTCGACAACCGGCTTCATCGCGCCTACGTAGTTCGCGATTGTCAGCTCTCCAGTAGGTTGTATACCTGTTACAATTCTGCTCTCATGTGATGTCATAACACCTTATCCTTACTCGCCACCCGTTAAATCAATATTATAAACATTTCTGGCTAAAAATCCTTGATAAGTTGTAGCTCGTGGCATAAGCACATATCCATTATGGCCTGAGCTAAACTCGCCACTCTGTATTCCGTCTGGTAGCGGCTCGGCATCGTTTGGTATAAGACTGTCAATCTCATAGACTCTCTTACTTGTGTGCACTCCTTGCCTTCCACTCAAAATACTCCTTATGGTGCTGATTGCAATATGAGTGGCTTCATCTGTCTGAGAATAATCTTCGCCGAACTCCAATGAAACTGCCGCAGGATGATTTCCGATAAGCGAATTAGGCGCTTCAGCTGCCTTGATGAAAGCGACATTCTCGGTCTCCAAATGACTTAAGATGTAACGTACGCCTCTTGATAAGCTGGTAACGATTGGGATAAAGGTCACGTCGGCTTTCGTAGTATGTACGTCTAATAGATACTTAGACTTTAGACTCTCACTAAGCACGCGCGGTGCAATATCTGCTTCGTGGCCAGACATGTCATCACGATTAAACGACCTATTCAGGTCGGTGTCGACCCATCGTTCGTTTAGTTCATATGCTCGTTCATTTGCAAGTATCGTTCGGACTTGAGTGCGAAGTTCCGCGTCAGCCTTCACATCGTCAATAACCACTTTGCCAAAACGTTCGTTACCATGCTGACATCCGACCACCACAAGTTGATTTTCTGCGCTACCCACTTTCATTTCAATATATCCACTTGATGGTTCTTTATTGCTGGGCGCTTTTCAGACATAATCAGTTAGACTTTCTGCCACCCGTTAACTTTTCTCTTAATAGAGTTGAATTAACAATTTTGTCAACCCCTGTTTCATATAGCTGTATCGATGACGTCTTCTCGGCATAGAAGCCCTTATATCCCTTGTAGTGTTTTTCTCCAATTAGAAACGGATGGTAATCATGGTTTTTGCTAAATATAAAATTGTGCTCGTTGTCTAAATTTGTATCTTCTGGGATAGTGCCAACGATGTGATAGAGAATCTTGTTCAAAGATGAGCCATAGGTATTTTCTTGAAGTCCATCGACCAATGATCCAACTATCTGTAGAGCCTCCTTAGTTTTAGCGAAATCTTCATTAAACTCAAGAGAGATACTATCATCTACGCAGCCTATAAGTGAATGATCCACCCCTGTAAACTCCATTTGAGCAATCTCGTCACTCGGCAAATGTGACAAAGCCTGCTTTACTCGATCATTCATGCGGGCAACTATAGGTACGAAATCTATATTTGATGTGGTCGTGTGAATGTCTATGACAAAATCATATTTTTGAGTAAGCTCGTATATTTCATCGGCTCGTTTTTCTTCGTAGCTTTTTTGGCCGTCTCTTTGGTATGATCTATTCATATCGGTCTCTATGAATCGTTTTTTTTGTTCGTAAGCTTTTGGGTTTGCGATAATCGTGTCTACGCTAGAGTCCTTAAAATGGTCAATAATTCTCTGTCCAAATATTTCATTACCATGCTGCATTGTTACAATTAGTATTTTCATTTTCTCTCCTGTTTTTCATTATCTATCATTTTCTGTAAGTACATCGAAAAGTACCCTTTGTATCTTTGCTGCAGCTCAGGATTTTTCCAGTCGTCTGATGTAACGACACCACGACAATCCTTTGACCCGCAGTTGCACATAAAATTGAAGTACTCATTTTGATATGCAACCACATAATCACCCGTTAATTCTTCACCAAGTTCAATATCACGCATGGCAGTAGTGTCTATCTGGCCGCAAATACCGACATTCGGCGAACATGAATGGTTGATACCGACCATCACACCTTTCGCCTCTGATTTACTTTTTGGAGCAAGGAAAATAGTATCGTCAACTTGCAGCTCTGCAGCTTTGCACTCGTCTGGAAGTTTATTAAAATCACACACTTCAAGCAAATAGCCACCTTTGTATGCGATCACTTCATTTTTCGCTATTTTCTCAATTGCGAATAGCCCCTCTCCATGAATTGGGCTTTTGCCAAGTTTGACTTTAGGTGAAATCCAAGATTTTACAACCATATCCACCATACGATTATAGACCAGTACTAAAATCCGGTAAAGTTGAGTAAAGATGTCAAAAGAGGTGTCGGAAAGAAGCTAAAGGATGGTGGACATTCAGGAGTAGCACCTCCAGGATATATCAATAATACTGTGCTAAAGACTATTGAGAAAGATCCCGAAAGGTTTGAACATGTAAAAAGCATATTCGAAAAGTATCTCGAAGGTTACACGATAGCCGAGATCAAAGTCATGCTTGATGAAAAAGGTTATAAATCGATAAAAAGAAACAAGGTCGGTGGTGGTCCACTTTCGCGAAGCTCGATATATAAGATATTAGTAAACCCAAGATACTACGGGAGAATTCCACACCCAGACTATCCGAACGACCCCGCTAAGATGTATGTTGCAAGTTACCCACGCATGATATCTAGAGATCAATTCGAGCGAGTCCAAAACATACTCGGCAAAAAGGGGCGGACAAGATATGTCTCGAAAAAAGTATTTGAATTAAAAGGCTTACTAGTGTGCGGTGAATGTTCGTGTTCAGTTACGGCTGAACGAAAATCTAAACGACTTAAAAACAGCTCAGTGAACTACTATAACTATTACCATTGTACTCACAAAAGAGAGTACTGTACCCAGCGAGGCGTGACTCGTGAGCAAGATCTATTTGATCAAATTGATTCGCTACTAAATGATTATAGTCTACCAACTGATTTATATGAATGGGGATCAAGAACCGTAAAGATCATTGCTAAAAAAGAAGCAGAGTCACGAAATATAAGAGATACCTCTATTAATGACACAATTAGTCAGATTGAAGCAAAGATGGACAAGTTAATTGATATGTTAGAAGACGGTATAATTGACAAAGAAACATACACACGACGTTACACAAAATTAAAGAATGAACTTGAAGCTGCTAGGTCAAGTCACGCCAAAGCTAAAGACACTTCGAAAAAATGGTACGAGTTGGTCGGTAAAACTGTTGATTCTCTACACAATGCATCCATAGAGTTTCGTACGGGTGACATACTACGCAAGCGAGACATACTTCTTGCTATAGGTTATAACTCGATTTTGAAAGATAATAAGGTCTCTATAACCCCTTACGAGTGGCTCGAGCCGCTCAAACGCAAGCTTGATGAAGATAAGCTTAATAAACAAAAGGTTATAACCAAGCAAAACAGCCTGACTCAATCTGTTATTTCAACAAAAAAGGATCTCGAGGATCCTAGTATGTCATCTTGGCTGAGCATCAAGAACGATTATAGAACTTTGATAGGGGTAGATAGCTTAGATATCATCGAAAAAGAAGATGACGATGAAGACGAGGAGAATAGTGATGTTTAGGTCATTCTTCTCACGTACGATCGATACGCAAGGACTCGCCAGCTCGCTGCTTTTTGACAATAGGACGTTCTACAAAACATTTACAGACGACTTACGGTACGCAAGGCAAAGAGTCTATATCGAAAGCCCATTCATCACGAAAAGGCGTATTGAGGAGTTACTGCCGATTTTTGAAGGACTGCGACAAAGAGGTATAGCGATCACAGTAAACACTCGATGTCCCGATGAACATGATGGAGAGTATATTGGACAGGCTTCGAACGGCATTCAGGCAATGCAGGAGCTAGGGATCAAGGTGCTTTATACCGTAAAGCACCACCGCAAGATAGCAGTAATTGACGATGTTTTGTGGGAGGGTAGCTTGAATATCCTCTCGCAAAACGATAGCTGCGAGATTATGAGGCGCATTCTGTCATCAACACTCGCGGAGGAGATGCTGCGGTTCACAGACGCAATGAAGTACGTACCTATTTACCGAGGATGACTTGAGTTAGCTTATCGAGCATATCGGGGTCTTTATGAAGATCAACCATGATAAAGTTTTGGACTGCTTCATGTTTTTCAAGCACACTAAGCTCATTGGGCCAAAGATCATCATCAAACCACAGAAAGTCTTGCTCGAAATCTATTGCGTCAGTCTTTAGATCATTCCACTCTGAGGGTTTAATCTTGTCGAGCAACTCTACTGTTTCGGGATTAAGATGTGGAGCAAGCACTTCTTTTGCTCTGTTTTCACCCCTCCAGTTGTGCGTTGTCAGCCAGTATGTTGAATCGGGATACTTCTCCAAAACAGCTTGCAAAAACTTATCTGCGCGACGCGCAGCTTCTTTGTCGTTGGCCAATAGTACGCCATCAATATCCAGATAAATGTTCATTATTTTCCTCCCATCGCACTCGGTGGTACGCCCGTTTTGTACGATACGTATAATGCAATAATAGCAACTATTAGCGATAATGCCGATACTGCCAGCGCCCAGCGACTCGTTTTGATATCAGTTCCTGTTGCTCCAAGTTGAGATATAGTCGTGAGAATATCCCTGTAATCGCTATCTAGCTTCGACAGCCTTTTGAAAGTCTCGTCATTGCGATCCATAACATCATCAAAGAAGTCTATCGGTTTTTTCTCTTTGGGTTTGAATTTTGCGGCAAAGACCGGTGCAATCCTCATCACAAAATTAGCGCCCTCAAACCATCGCTTATGCCGTCGGAGATTAGCAACATCTTGTCGAATACTGGCAAGAGTAAGGCTCGAATCAAGGACGATGCCACTTAAATTTCCAACACTCCTTACTTTGAACTTTTTGTGTTGAAGTTGTGCGCCATCACGTAACTTCGCATATTGGGCCTCTAGGACTAGCAGTAGTTGAGATATTGCCAGAAGTACCAGCGTAGGACCAACACGCTCCTCAGCAATATACGATACGGCGTGATTAGCATCGCCTCCGAATCCCTTGAAGTTCTCGGTAGATTGTACGATTTTACCCCTATTAACAACGAGTCCCCATGTACGCTCAGTGGAGATTATAGATTCTGAGAATCTGCTAGCCTGAGTTAATAGCATATCGGGAATCTCGGGAGCGGTAATCCTGTATAAATCTGATTCGTCGATGCCAAGCGCTCGCAAGGCATCATGAACATCGTTATCGAGTCGTTTTGTACTCTTACTGACAGGGTTGTACTTCTCGGTCATCATCACGTCCATCGAGAGTTGTTTTTCTCCATGCGCT
>CAYQBK010000043.1:0-10291 GCA_964415715.1 uncultured Candidatus Saccharibacteria bacterium | reverse complement strand
AGAATGACTAGAATATTAAGTAGCAACATAGCTGAACATATTGGGCAAACGATCACAGTCAGTGGTTGGATTCACAAAAAGCGATTATTGGGTGGGCTAAACTTTATCAATATTCGCGATAGAAAAGGTCTAACTCAGGTTCTTGTCGAAGATAAATCAGAGCTCGAGAAACTTCGAGGTCTTCAAATAGGTACTGTACTGAATGTCACAGGCAAGGTATTTAAAGATGATAGGGCTCCTGGCGGAGCAGAACTACATGATGTTAAACTAGAAGTCTTGGTGCCAGTTCTGGAAGAGCCACCTGTTGAAATTGACAAACCACTCAGTCACAAGCCGGAAAATCTGGATACTTTATTTGAATATCGAGCTATTGGGCTCCGTAATTTACAGGAGCAAACAATATTTAAGGTACAGGCCAAGATTCTTGAATCTACCCGTGATTATTTAAACCGACATGATTTTACTGAAATCAACTCCCCCAAACTATTGGCTGAAGCCACTGAGGGTGGCGCTGAAGTATTTAAACTAGATTATTTTGGCAAGACCGCCATTCTTGCTCAGTCGGCGCAGTTTTATAAACAGATAATGCTTGGAGTGTTCGAGCGTGTCTACGAAACAAATCCAACATACAGAGCTGAGCCAAGCGCAACCACTCGACATTTAACAGAATACATAACTATTGATTTAGAAATGGGTTATATAGAATTTGATGATTTATTGAAATTTACTGGCAATCTACTTAATTATATCGTTGATCAGGTTTGGAATAGCTTAGAATTTGATTTAAAGAAGTGGAATGCAACAAAACCCAAATTAACTGAAACTATACCGGCAATATCAATGCGCGAAGTCCATATGCTGTATGCAAAACACAATAAAGATGATTTTAGCGCCGAAGACGACTTACGCCCTGATGAGGAGAAATGGATATGTGAGTATTCAAAGAAGAATCTGGGTAGTGAAGCGGTTTTTGTGACCGAATGGCCAGTGAGTAGCATGAAGTTTTATCATCGAAGAAATAGCGTCGACCCTACAATAGTCGACAGAAGTGATTTGTTATTTAGGGGGGTAGAAATAGCTACCGTGCCAATGCGTGAGAATCGATATGATGTATTAGTGGAACAATTGCAAACTATTGCCCATGGCGACCCTGAGCACCCGGGTTTCAAACCATATCTAAGTGTCTTCAAATACGGCATGCCACCACATGGTGGATTTGGTATGGGCCTAGAAAGACTTACTGAAAAAATTATTGGGCTAAACAATGTCAAAGAGGCGTCTTTGTTTCCGCGCGATATTAATCGACTTGCCCCATAATAATATTTGCAGTTGTTAACGTTTTGCTACTATGTCACTTCCTGTCAAACATTAGCAATAGATAAATTTACATCATTTGTATAAATTTGATAGAATATAGCTAGTGGGAAAAGCTTATGCCTAATACAAATAGCAAAAATATAAATTATTCTGAAGATGACATACAAGATCAGATAACTGAATTGATGGGGCCACCACCACTTCAGACTTCCAAATTTGAAACTTTGCCTGCGTCAAAACCACTGGCTAAGAATATCGATAATCCCAAAAACAATAATGATATAAATGACAAATCTGATAGAACACAAGAAATATCTAATGCTTCCATTAGCAAAGCAGTGGGGGCAGGACCTGGCGTTAATTCAGCTTTATCAACAAAAAAAGTAAAAACGGCTAAACAGAATACCGTCAAACCATCCACAGACGAACCAGTTGACTCCAAACAAGACGACATAATCAATAGATCAATTACAATCGAGCAGGCTCAAAAAGATTATGATTCGGCTCAGGGCACACCTGAAGATCTGCCAAATGATTATATTGACCAGGCGGACGAACAGACAGATTCTATATACTCACCTCAAGTATTGAAGGCAGTCAAAGATATCGAATCTAGAGAGGATCGAGAGTTGGACGTTCTAGACGAAGCGGAAACCTTGCCGACTAAACAAAAAAATAATTTTCCAAAGAGCAAGAAACTTCGGCTTATTTTGTTGGCTATTATTTTGCTACTAGTGTTGGTATTATTGGTCATTCCATATTCCCGCTATAAAACATTAAACTTGATCGGAGTAAGATCATCAGTAAGTTTATCGGTTATTGATCAAAAAACCCAAACCCCACTAAAAAACGCCAATATTAATATTGGTGGAGCAGTCGCTAAAACCTCAGACCAAGGAACTGCAAATATAACAGGTGTGAAATTAGGCCAAACTAAACTTACAATTTCAAAGAGGTCATTTGCGACAATAGAGCAACCAATAACTATTGGCTGGGGTAGTAACCCAATATCTACTACGTACTCTATGCAACAAGTCGGCCAACAATATAGTTTTATTGTGACAGATTTTTTATCTGGAAATAAAATATCAGGTGCTAAAATTACCGACGGCGAAAGCTCTGCTATATCTGACAACAATGGTTTAGCGACAGTAAAAATTGAACCAACCGACAAGCAGATTGATTTTACTGTTAGTGCAGACCAATATAGGCAAGATATCATTACATCCTCAGACTCTGGTCAACAGCAAATAAAACTTGTCCCAGCTCAATCATTGGTCTATGTTTCAAATCGTAACGGAAAACTAGATTTATACAAGAAAGATGCCGATGGCAAAAACGAAACAGTCTTATTGCCGGGAGTCGGTTCTGAGATAGCCACAGACCTGTCTGTTTTAAGCCAGCCAGAATCAACTAAAGTTGCTTTTGTCTCGACGCGTGACAAACAACACAATTCCGACGGCTACCCACTTAGTTATTTATACATAGTGGACACTAAAACCAAGCAGGTTACGAAGGTAGATGGAAGTGTCGCTGAAAAGATTCAATTATTTGCCTGGGATGGTGAAAGACTTGTATACGCAAAAATATCAGCGGGTAACAGCGGGGCTAATCAAAACAGACAAAAGATCATTGCCTATGATTTGGGTTCAGATAAAATTGCCGAGCTTGCTTCTGCCAATAACTTTAATGATATTATGCTTATAGGCAATTCTATATATTTTGCTCCTAGTAGTGATAGTGTTAATAACACTCAGTTTGCAAAGCTGTATAAGGTTAATACCGATGGGAGTAACAAGAAAATCATTTTAGACCAAGAAACTTGGTTGTTGAAGCGAAATTCTCCTGAAACATTATTGGTTAACACTTCAGATAAAAAATGGCAGACTATAGATTTAGCTTCAGACAAGATTATTGATACTCAAAATTTTGCAAAATCCCAGGTAGATAATAGTTATCAATCTAGTCCAGATGGAAAAATGATAGCTTGGTCGGAAAATCATGACGGTAGGGGTATTCTCATGCTGTCTAAATCAAAAAATGGTAGTAGCCCAACGCAGTTGTCATCCGCTAGTGGTTTGAGTGATCAAATTGTCTGGTTAAACAACAGATATATTATGTATCGAGTTGTAAATATGAATGAAACGGCTGAATATGTAGTAAATATCGAAGGTGGTAAGCCGATAAAGGTGTCTGATATAACAACTATTGCTAAAACTGGGCGATGGTATTACCTTTAATGAAAGCAAGATCCAAACAGAAGTGGTTTATAAAGAAAAGAGGAAGCTATGTTCCATACTCTTGACAGGGTTGGCTCACTTATATCCCATTTATATTGTTTTTGGTAAATGTTACATTTGTTGTAGTGTCAAATAACAAGTCTGTTAGCGATATTCTTTATTTGTATATTATGTATGTGCTGGTGTTGTCATGCACTGGCTAGCATCCACCAGGTCATAATTTATAAAGCAAAATAACGACCCATCCATGATAAAATATAGCAACAGTGTTTATGAGATTATTTATTATATTTTTTGCGATTATTTCCATTAGCTGTTCATATACTATGCAGACAGCAATTGCACAGAGCACAACCGATGACGTCAATGATAGGCTAAATGGATATGTGTCTAAGTACAATATTACTTTAGATGAAGTTACGACCACCAAGATAGTGGAAGGCTGTGTTGAAAAACAAAATAAGCTTCGCTTAGATGCTTCACAAAATGATATTGCTGTTAGGAAGAGAATTGCAGCATATTCGCAAATTCAAGATGAAGTTAAAGCCATACAGCTTCGTATGATGCGTCAGGGTGTTGATACTTCAGAGCTAGACCTGTTTAATGGTAAGCTCCAGGCTGGCCAAGATAGTCTTACTCTGGCTGCTGATAGCTATGGGACTGCAGCTGATGATCTATTGATAATAGATTGTCAAAAGAAGCCTTTGCAGTTTAAGGCTGGGGTTTTAGAGCTTAATAGCTTACTAAATGAGATACGTAGCGAATCTGCTGACTTGAGATCCATAGTTCATAACTCGCAAGAATCAACATTAAATCCTTTGAAAAAAAGACTATCTATCTAATCTATCAAATATGGACAATACTCAACGAGTCAATAAACTAGGTGTCATGAATCCAATGATAGCCTTGGGTTTTGTGATTGCTACCTCTTGCATTATGGTGTTGGTCACTATACTGCTGTTTGTAAACTCTAATGCTTATAAAACTGTAAAACAAATACAATCAGGTTCGAAAGCAAGTTCAAAAAGTGATCTTAGTGGTTACGACACAAAAAGTCCCGTTAAGCCATATGATATTGACCAGTTTGCGGATAAGCTCAATAACAAACTATCCCCAATCAATAACGAAAATGATTATAGCGAAAATATTAAAAATTAAAACTTTTATAGATTAACCCTAGCCCACTCATCTAGGCTACCGCCACCCCCACCGGCAAGCAGTAAGACTATTCCATTGTTTTGTGCATATGATTTAATATTAGACATTAATTGATCATCTAGTACAGCAGGCTGTGCAATATGTTTATTTTCTAGACATTCTATTAGCTCAGCGGGATGTATTATTTTAATATCTGGGTCTTCTCGCGCAAGATAGCTAGGCACCCAATAGATAGTTTCCACTCCATTAAATACATCATAATATTGATTTTTCATATAGTATTGTCTTCTATTGGTCAATGGCTCATAAACAACCATAACATTTTTTGATATCTCTAGAGCCATTTGAATAGTAGCTTTAATTTCCTCTGGGGTGTGGGCATAGTCACTATAAACATTATGGCTAAGTTTTTCAAACCTTCGGGATGTGCCTGGAAAATTATTTAATATTGTTACAGAGCTATCGCTAGGCTTGTTGGTTAAGTATTTGAGTAGTTCTATACATAGCCTTGCATTTTCTCTGTTGTGTTGACCGGCGAGTTTAATGCTGTTGACTAGGTTGTCATTGTTGTTGATTGTTATCAGTTTATGGTTTATATCTAGCCCAAGATATTTTCTAGCTTTATCAAATAGTATTGTGTGAGATGATTGATCTATATATTGCCTAAAGGCTGATTTATATAAATCTCTTGTTGGATAAATTTCATGGTGGTCCCAGTCAACACTTGATATCAAAGAATAGTATGGTTTGAAGCTTAAAAAATTTTTGTCAAATTCATCACATTCATAAATAAAATATTGACTGTTTTTGTCATAATGGCCCATTTCGCTAAAGTTTGTTTTGCTCCTATTGAATAACTGACGGGTATATTTAATTTTAGAAATGCCCACACCAACATAGCCGTTGTGGTTGTTTTGCCATGAGTTCCTGCCACCGCGATTAGTTTCAATTTTTTTTCATCTAAAAAATTACTCAGAAATATATCACGCTTACTGTTTCTTAAGCCGTTTTCTTTAACAAATACGAGTTCGGGATGATTTGGTTGCTCCAAAGGCAATGCAGAGCTGTAAACAAACCAATCTATTTGTTGATTGGCGTTAGTCTTTCTAATAAAACTATCATCTTGCTGACCGATATGAACATTTAGGCCTTTTGTTTTCAGATATTCTGTATACTTACTACTTTTTTTATCAGAGCCACTTACTGTATAACCTGCTTCGTGAGCTATAAGGGCAAGTGGGCCAATTCCTGTTCCACCCATACCCGAAAAATATATATGCATTAACTAATCGTACCTTAAAAGTTTGCTATAATGAATACATAAAGTAAAAAAATCAACAATGATACAACAAATTATTAATAAACTATTTAAAAGATATCACTTTTGGCGACATGTAGGGTTTGATGAGCTTAGTGAGCTATATGCCAGCGAGTTCCTGCGTTCATTAGCTATGAGTGTTGTTGGTATATTTGTGCCTGTATATTTATATAGACTTGGGTTTAGTTTACAGAACATTTTCTTATATCAAGTTGTTTGGGCATTTACGCGACCAATATGGTCAATATTAACGGCTAAATCTATTGCCAGGATTGGCCCAAAGCATACAATAGCACTCGGTACAGTTGTTCAGATAGTTTATTTGGCAGTATTGGTGACTATTGATAAAACACATTTGCCGATAGTGACACTGGGGGTATTGGGTTCACTCTCATATGCTTTGTTTGGGATAGCGTTACAGGTTGACTTTTCAAAAGTCAAACATACTGAACATGGCGGTAAAGAGCTTGGCTTTATAACAATATGCGAGCGGATTGGATCATCGCTTGGTCCACTGGTTGGTGGCTTGGTTGCAACATATATTAGCCCAAAGGCAACTATATTTATTGCGATCACTATTATGACATGCTCACTTATTCCTATTTTTATGTCAGCTGAACCAATAAAAGTTCATCAAAGTATTACTATTAAGGGATTTCCGTGGAGACGCCATAAACGAGATTTTATATCTATATGTTTTTTTGGTATTGAGAATGTCGTTAGTGTGGTTATCTGGCCAATATTTGTAGCCCTGGCCGTATTCAAAAAAGACACATTTGCTGCACTGGGCTTGTTAATATCTATTAGCACATTAACTGCACTCATTGCTATTTATGCAATCGGAAAACTCATAGATGACAGGCGTGGAGGCTTGCTGCTGAAGTGGGGGTCTATTGGCAATTCACTGGTGCATATGTTGCGACCCTTTGTGACTACCGCCCCCCAGGCATTTACGATAGGCGTTGTCGATGAGCCATTAACAGTAAGCTACAGAATGCCGTACAATAAAGGTATGTATGATGCCTCTGATAGCGTACCTGGCTACCGTATAGTGTATTTGGTAGCTTTAGATATTGTTAGGATGTTGGCAGTCCTGTTTTTTTGGATATTTGCTTATGTTCTCACTTTCTTTACAACAAATGACGTTTTGATACTAAAAACTCTGTTTGTATTGGGTGCTATATCGAGCCTGGGTATATTAACGCAGCGTTTTCCTGCACTTAGGTCATGACCATGAATAGGCACAAGATTAACCAACTTTGGAAAAAATATCGTAAATCATCATTAGCTTTTTTGACTATAGGTTTAATAGTTTTTTCAACCATTTCAGTTTTGGCTTTACGATCGAACAATCTCAAGATGCTAGAACTAAAAAACAATGTAATTTCGGCCGACAAACAAAATGGTGATGTCGAATCCGCACTGCGTGATTTAAGAAACTATGTTTTTAGCCACATGAATACACGGATGCGAGATGTGACAACGACAGAGCCACCGATACAACTAGCCAATAGGTTTAATAGATTGGTCGAAGAACAAAAAGCAAAACTTTCTGCAAGTGGAAAAGATAGTTTATATCCCGAAGCTCAGTCTGTTTGTGAAAAGCCAAGTTTTACTACAGTACAGCGGGCAAGCTGTATACAACAGTATGTTACTGAGCGCTCTAGTGGGGTGAACTATGACTTGAACCTACCATCAAAAGATTTATATACTTTTGATTTTGCAAGCCCCAACTGGTCACCAGATTTAGCTGGATTTAGTATTGTGTTGGCTACTTTATTTGGCTTTTTATTGATTATAAGACTATTAATAGGTCTTGTTTTTAGGTTGCTTAATCGTAAAAAACACAATAAATAATCTATGTTTTTTGGGCTCAGACAATTCCACGACAGCCTATTGATTTTTTTCGGCTCACATTTTGGCTCCCTAGAGCCAATCCATAAATAAAACCCCTAGTTATAGGGGTTTTATTTTAGGTTAGGCACAATGTTTATGGTTTTGTTGGAGTTGTGGTTTGTTGCTGGTTGTTGTTTGTACTTGAGCCATTTTTCTTGTAGTCACTTATAGCTTTAGCGACCTGACCATCGTCTTTTAGGTTTTCCCAGAACATAACAGAATCTCTGTTTATGTACATAGTATCTTGAGGACCGTGTATTTCGCTACCAAGTTTGGCAAGTGAAATATTCTGTTTTGGCTGGGCATTGGTCTTATCAGGCTGCACTTGTTCAACTCTGACATAATAAATGTCAGTTAACTTGTAGTATCTATTATTCATAACGCTTAATTTGCCAAAATATACTTGGCCATCTGCGCTATTTAGGAATACAGCTTGATATTTGTTGGACTGTATTTGGCTTGTTGTAGAGTCCCTAACTACAAAGAAATACACTACTGCTGCAATAAGTACAACAACAACGATTGCAACAACAAAGACAAGAATCTTTTTTATTCCATTACTCTGTAATTTTGATTTTTTTGGAGTAGGTGGAATTTGGCCAGGTCCAACTGGCTGTTGGTCATTTACTACTCTGTTGGCTGATTGAGCGGCTGGCCTACCGGTACGATTTAAATAGTCGTTCATTTTACCCTCTTTATTATCCTGTTAACTGTATGGTTATTTTAACTTAACTTAACCATAATTGGCAAATAATTTATGATATTTCATAAAAAATATTGACAGCAACATTTTATAGCGGTATCTTAGGGGTACTACTAACAGAGTAAGGAGAAACATAGTGGCATATCAGCACACAAACTCAAAGGGCGTAACATATTATTTGAACTCCAAGGAAGTAACACTTCGTGGCGGTAAAGTTCAAACTATCTATTACTTCAGTAAGGATGAACGGCCAGAAGCCTGTGACCTTCCAGAGGGAATGACAGTTAACGAAAACCCACGAAACGGCTTCCTTACTGTTAAAAGAATCAAATAACACATTTGATAGATTTAAAAAACTGCTTCCGCGTGGAGCAGTTTTTGCTATTATTGGTATATAAACTATGAAATATATTGTTGACGTAAAGAATTTAACTAAATCATATAGCAATGTCAAAGTTGTGGACAATATATCATTTGGTGTTAAAAAAGGAGAAATATTTGGTATTTTAGGACCAAATGGTGCCGGTAAAACTACCACTCTGGAAATGCTTGAAGCAATGCGTCCAATAGACAAAGGCGAAGTTAGCGTAGATGGAATAAATCTTAAAAAAGATCCTACCAGAATACGATATATCATCGGCGTGCAGCCACAGACTGCTGCTTTTCAGGATAAAACTAAACTTCGTGAAATATTGCAAATGTTCGCAGCGGCTTATGGCCAAAAAATAGACCCCAATATTTTACTCGGCAGTGTCGATTTACTACCAAAAGCCAATAGCTATGCCGAAGATTTATCTGGTGGTCAAAGGCAACGATTGAGTGTTGCTGCTTCACTTGTACATAACCCAAAAATATTTTTTATGGATGAACCGACAACCGGGCTTGATCCGCAAGCTCGGCGTAACTTATGGGGTTTGATCAAAACAATTCAGGCTAAAGGGATAACTATTATTTTAACTACTCACTATCTAGAAGAAGCAGAAATGCTGTGTGATAGAGTAGCTATCATGGACGAGGGGCGTATAATCGCCCTTGAGAGCCCCCAAAACCTAGTTAGACAGTTGCTGGAGCGTGGTTTTAAAAAGCCAAAACATGTTGAGCAGGCTAATTTAGAAGATGTATTCATAGATTTAACAGGGAAGCAAATACGAGAATAAAGCCATGAATTATTTTTATACAATCATTACATTTGCCAGGTTAAACGCTAAACGTTTCTTTCGTGATAAACTGGCGATGTTTTTTACATTGGCCTTTCCGCTAATATTTTTGTTTGTTTTCGGGACAATATTTAAAGGTAATTCTGGTGTTAGTTTCAAAATAGCCATTATAAACGACTCAAATAGTCCGATAGCTAATGAGTTTATTAATATTAGTAAAGCTAGTGGTATATATAAAATTGACAAAAAGTCAAATACTGTAGATATAGCCAAGCAGAAGATGCAACGAAGCGAACTTGACGCAATTATTGTATTACCATCATCATTTGGACAGGTACAGCCAAATGCTCAATATCCTAGTGGTACAGCCGAAGTGTTTTATAGTGAAAATAATGCCCAAGCTGCTCAGACACTGCAGTCTATATTGCAAACACAGTTCAAGCAGATAAATGCTAAATTTGTTCCAGTAGAGTTTCCATTTGGGGTGAAGTTGGTTTCAACA
>CAYQBK010000042.1:0-19250 GCA_964415715.1 uncultured Candidatus Saccharibacteria bacterium | reverse complement strand
GACTTACGCAAAACCCCGTCTCTAGCTGAGCTAGCTTCGGATGAGTTAAAACTGATTTTATCTGACGGAAAGGTGCCCGTAGGCACATTGACGGCAGAAAAATCAGTTTTAGCCGGTCGAAATAGTTCAGATAGGGCAGGGATTTTGCGTAAGTCGAGTATATGGCCTCCGGGAGCAAGAAATGAACTTTTCCACAAAAAGCCAAAAAAAAGGTGTAAAAAGCCCTCAAAGTAGTTAGGTGTTATTATGTCTGAGCATATCGCTGAGGTTGTTTCAGTTGGCACCGTAGCCGAAGGTTTATCAGGTGATAATCCAGATATTGCCACTTTGTTACGCTCCGATAGTGATTATACTGACTATAATAGTCTGGAAGAACCTTCCTGTGATATAGAAAAACAGGCTAAATGGGCATCTGAATGGGCACGTTCGATTATTGAGGGCAGGTATAGCCCAGATATCGAAGTATTTACACAATATTATATCGATGTCCAAACATTCTTTTATCAAGCACTTATTGAATATAACAACCCCTCAAATCGTTATAGACAGGCAACTGGCTCGGCGATAAGGAGATTAAATATAACTCTTGGGCAGCTTTCAGAACACCTAAATAGTCCAGAGAACAGTTCGAATATTTCGCCAAAAACGATATATAAATCTACGTCATCTGACTTACGGGTGTTGGCTACACGATTAATGCCAGACTCTATAGAATATGGCTGGGGGGATCCAGCTGATGTATTTGAGACTATACTCAGTAGAGATTCTGCATTCACGGATAATCCAAGCCCAATATATCCAGTGACTATTGTTGACAGATCTTTTAGAAATATGATGCATATACCATATAACTTGGCAATATTTGCTAGGGAGGTGGCTGATCTTGACTCTGATATGGTGTTTGATGACGAAAGACAGAAAAGAGTTCGTAGTATTGCCTTGGGTTTAAAAGATAGTTACGAGGTGATGTTTAGTGGATATGATACTGACACAGGCTATTTAACAAGTGTTGAAAAGACAGGAATATACGCATGGTCGCCGGTAGTTTCATGGCCTATTGGACACTTAGTAGTTGGTGTTAGTGGTGATGTGATCGAAACATTGCCAAGTACGCCTGACAGCCCTGAAAAATTATCAATAGCTGCTTAGCGTATATTTTTGATTTGTAAGTTACAATAGCTACATGGCATATAAAAGTTATGATATTAGCTATAGGCGCGGACAGTCCGAGCCGTTTAAGGTAAGTCGGAGCAAGATTGATTTCTTTCTAGAATGTCCACGCTGTTTTTGGCTAGACAGGGTATTGGCTATAAAACGGCCCAACACACCACCGTTTCAAATCAACAAAGCGGTCGACGAACTACTAAAAAATGAATTTGATATTTACCGCGCCAAGGGTGAACCGCACCCGTATATGACAAATATTGGCTTGCAAGCCGTACCGTACCAACACAAAGACCTCGACAAATGGCGTCACAATTTCACTGGCATACAAACAGTCCACAAACCAACAAATTTATTAGTTTTTGGTGCGGTGGACGATATATGGATCAATGAAGCTGGCGAATTGATAGTAGTCGACTATAAAGCAACCAGTAAAAACAAACCTATAACTGACCTAGATCCGCCAGGTGGCTGGCACGATGCCTATCGTCGACAAATGGAAGTTTACCAGTGGCTACTGCGTCAAAATGGCTTCAAGGTTAGTGATACAGGCTATTTTGTTTATGCCAATGGCATAGCCGATGCCAAACGGTTTGATGAAAAAGTTGTGTTCAAGGTAAATACTTTTCCGTATACAGGCGATTCAAGCTGGGTGGACGGGGTATTGGAGCAAATAAAGCAGACTCTAGAACAGCCGACTATACCAAAAAACAGCCCAAGCTGTACCTATTGTAGCTATACTGCCGAACGGCTCCAGCTGGCCTGGGATTATATGAAACAAAAAAACACAGACAAATAGCTTTATCTGCTATAATTTTCTACATAAACTAAAAACAGAAAAAAAATGAAAAACAGTGAGTCGGATATTATCATTTGGGGATTAATAGGAATATTTTTTCTTCTATTATTTATTGGCTACATCTTGCCAACTGCTATTGTACATTTTAAGTTATATAAAAAAGCTGGTCAAAACAAATGGGCTGCATTTGTGCCACTTTGGCAAGAATATGTCTTTGGGGTAATATCTAAAAGATCAATGACACTTGTATGGTCGTACGTAGTGGTGTATACGCTGGGGTTTATTCCAATAGCAAGTAGTATTATTAGCCTGGCTATTTTTTCATTGTGGGTAACGATATTTATTAATTTTACTAAGCAATATCGATCAAGTAAGGTGTTTTGGGCTTGGTATATAATTATCCCTTGGGTCGCAGTATTTATGGTAAATAAAGTTGAGTATATAGGCAATGATATTATGCAACAGGCCATAAATGCTAGTGGTGTGCCTGAGCCGGTTGCACCAACCCTACAAACAACCGCTTCTACACCTGTACATCAAGTAGTACCAGCAGTTTCACAGCCTACTGTTTTCACAAATCTTAATATAACCACCCCACAAGCTACAGGCCCTGTTCAGCCAGTAAGCCCAGCACCACCATCCGTAAACGTAGCACCAGCTGAGGCCCAGGCTAGCCAATATGTTGATACAGCAGTGTCATCACAAACTCAAAATATTGAAGTTACAAATACCTTAAGCTGAACCACCCTCACTTCTATTGAAATATAACAAAAATGACGACACACTGTTTTCTGTTATCTACTAAAACAAAAGGAAACAAATATGTCGTCACCAAATATTGTACGTGATATCCGTACACTCACTCAAACAAAATTACTTCTAGCAGTATCAAAGAAGTGGTTATCTCAGTTTCGCTTTGGCATCAACGCTTATGGTCTTCGACCATTTCAGTCAGCGGGCAGTAATGCCCGCTCTGTTGTTACTAATGTTAATACAGCCTCAACCAAATCTGACCGTTTGCTCGCCAATATACGACTTGCAGAACAGTTAGCATCTGTGTTTGATACACTCAATTGTGTTAAACGGAGCAGTTATGTAAACATTGATCACAGTGATATGCATAGCCTAACTGCCTTAGTCGGAGCCGTGCAAACAAGAAAAGGACGAGCTGTTCCATGTATGGTTGAAACTACCTATGCCCTACAGATACCAGCTCATAGCGACAAGCCTCGCATTCAACATCTTAGGCAAGCAATGAAGCATATACGAAGAACACAATCCTTCACCGGCCATACTATTGACTCCCTACAAAAAATGGCAGATCGTCTGGGATTCTGGCCTAAACTAGTATTCGACCGTGGGTTTGGTAACGAATCGATTGTTAGCCATCTAGCAGCTGAAGGTTGCACGTTTTACATACGTATGAAAGCTGGACGCTTCGTGGAACTTAACGACCGAAAAATAGAGATAAAACAATTAGGTACTAAAGATGTCGTCATTAAACTATTTGGATTGAATCTACGAGTAATTTGTAGTCCAAAAAGCCGGCGGTCTCCCGAACCTTGGTACATTCTAACCAATGATATGACGAGTAGTCGAACAAAAATTGTGAAGATTTACTACCATCGCTTTGAAATAGAAGAGACATTCAAAGACATAAAGCATATCTTTGAGTACAAACGTACTAGATTAACCAAACCGAATAGTTTAAAAATTCTTCTTTGGTTTGTAAGTATCGGCATAGCACTACTCTACATAGTTACAAAACCAACACGACGTGGTATACGAGCGTCCAACACAAAGAAACAAACATCTTGGCTACGCCAAGCCTATGAACAACTACAGCAGGCCTACGGCCTACTGTTATGGGGTGATGGTAATGATTGTTGGAAGTGAGGGTGGTTCAGTAGAATATTATTGCAATAAAAGATATTAAGTTATATCATTTATATATGTCAGAAATGTTTAGTGATAATTATGGCGATTATATAAAGTATAACGAATTATATGCAGAGTTTATCGAACTACTCAAAGAGGCAGTGCGAGTATTATCTGTCGAACCTTTTAGGCCAGATGGATCTAGAGAAGATAAATGGCACGGTTTTGGCCTGTTTGAGGATTTATATGAAGCCCAAGTTGGTGGTAATTTGGACACCACTGAAACCGAAGGGTATATACGCTATGTTACGTATTGCCCAAGTGCTGATTTTTCCTTGCCTAACCTGGCTTTTGAGATAGATCAGAAAGGAAACATGTTGTCAATTGAGTATCGGCCAGCTGAAACTGCTGATAGTAATTGGGCTTATAAATTTTATCCTAACCCCAATGGCGGTGGCCTGACAATAGACAAATGGGATTCTAATAAAGAATACGATGCTACGATAATCGTATTTAACGCATTATTTGAACTCATGGAACATAAAGCCAGACCCAAAAATTATGATGAACAGATTGAAAAACATGTATTGGAATTAGATCTTAACAGAGGAACATTTATAGACATAGACACATTGCAGGCTGTAATTGGAATCCTTAGACAGGCTATCGCTGATACTTCATACGTTTCAAATATCGAGGCTGGTCTCGGCTATAGCCCGGAAGAGGGCCTTGAAGATAAACTTAGTGACGAAAGAATAACTGCCTTTTCCGATCTTTTAGAACTGTTGAGTCAGGGTGTTTCAGAGGTAGTTGATACATATTTTGACACTGATCTTGGATGTTATACTGTACATCGTAGTCGAGAAATAGAATTTCGAGTTTTTGACCGTGAGTACACAATATATATAGACAAAGATGAGAAATTAGGGAATGGTGAAACTAATGGCTGGAGTGCTTATTGGCGGCTTGTAGCCCATGAGCAGCCTATAGCCCTTACAAATGGCAAGGATATGCATGTATCTACGGTATATTCAGTCTCAAATAGTAGTTATCAATCAATACCTGATGTTGAAAAAGAGGTAGAGCATTATATGTGTGACACCAATAATGGGGAGTGGTTTGAGATTAAAACCATTTTTCAAGAACTGCTAGGTGATTGGTTAACTGCTGTACATTCAGGCGAATCCACAGATGAGGAATTGAGTGAGCTTCGTGAAAAAGTTCGCAATGAATCTAATGCACTTGCTATGTATCAAAAAGAACTGAATATCAAAGAAGGTGTTTTCACGAACCGTGATTATTTAATCTTATATCAAATATTGAATAAGAGCCTTGAGCACTGATTATAATTTTGAATTAAAGACAATAACCTAGTCCATCGTTAGATTGGGCCTACGTACTAAAACATATATATTAGACTTACACTGGAACCTCGGTTTGTTTTGAGCTAATTTCGGACGAGACAGAATTAATTTTATCCGATGGAAAGGTGTAGGCACATTGACGGCAGAAAAACCAGTTGTGTCCGGACAAAATAGTTCAAATGATCTAGGGATTTTGCGTAAGTCGAGTATAAACTCATGGATTTTTTATACTCTTTTAATGCAAAACACCAGGTAGTCATATATAATAAAAATTATGATAGATATACAGTTTATTCGGGATAACCCGGAAATAGTAAAACAGAAATCACAACAAAAGGGATATAGTGTCGATATCGACGAGCTACTTCGTTTAGACGTCGACAAAAGGGAGCTGCTGACCAGGGTTGAGTTACTTCGCCAAAAACGCAACGAAATAGCCAGCAAACTAAAAGGTGGCCGGCCAGACGAATCTACGGTAAACGAAGGCAAACAGCTCAAAATAGAGCTAGCCGAACAAGAATCATATTTGCGTCAGGCCGATGATCAACTAACGGTATTATTAAAAAAAGTGCCAAACATGCCACTTGACGAAGTGCCAGTCGGTGCCAGTGAAGATGAAAATGTGGTTATCAAAGAGTGGGGTGAAAAGCCAAATTTTGACTTTCGACCTAAAAGCCATGCTCAACTAGCTGAAGCAAAAGGCTGGCTTGACAAAGAGCGGGCCGCCAAGGTAGCGGGTGCACGCTTTGTTTACCTAAAGGGCGATTTAGTACTACTCGACTGGGCAATAAATATGTTTGCGCTGTCAAAACTGACTGATCCACTTTTTATTACGGAAATATTGCAGAAAAATAACTTGTCACTAAACCCCAAACCATTTGTTGCCGTTCAGCCACCTGCTGTAGCTAAAACAGGGGTTTACGAAGCAACAGGCCGGCTCAATAAAGAAGAACAAACATATAAACTAGCCGATGATGATCTATGGTTAAATGCTAGTGCTGAACATGTATTAGCACCAATGTTTTTGAATGAAACCCTAGCCGAGGCCGATTTGCCAATACGGATGGTTGGCTACACAACAGCCTTTAGGCGTGAGGCTGGCACTTATGGCAAGGACACCGAAGGCTTTTTCAGACTACACCAGTTTAACAAACTAGAAATGGAAACATTCTCAACCAGTAATACATCATACAGTGAGCATATGTTTATGATAGCCTTGCAAGAATATTTTATGCAGGTGTTAGAACTACCATATAGAGTGTTAGAAAAATGTACCGCTGATATTGGTGGCCCAAATGCCAAAGGTGTTGATATCGACGCATGGTTGCCCTCGCAAAATACTTACCGAGAAACCCACACAGCAGACTATATAACCAACTACCAAACTCGGCGTATGAATACCAGGGTTAAACTAGCAAATGGTCAGGTAGAATATGCCCACACCAACGATGCGACTGCTTTTTCCCAGCGACCACTCATAGCCATATTGGAGAATTTCCAGACTAGTCAGGGTGATGTTCGTGTTCCAAAAGTTTTACAACCGTATTTAAATGGAAGGGAGATCATATGATCAAAAAAGTAGAAATCACAGGTATTCACACAGACATAGAGGCAGACATAAAAAAGTATGTCACCAAAAAGATAGCCAAACTAGATGAATACATGCCAAAACACGCTCGCAAAAGTACTCATGCCGATGTCAAGCTGCAGGAAACTGTCTCAAAAACTCGCAAACAATCTACCTGTGAAGTTTTGTTGTATGTTCCAAATGAAATAATCCAGGCCAAGGAAACTACGCTAAACATGTATGCAGCTATAGATATTGTCGAAGAAAAGCTAAAAGCACAGCTAAAAAAGTACAAAGATCAAACCAAACCAGCCACCAAACACAGTGGTGCCCGCATCCGCCGAGCCTTTGGCAAAATAGTCGGTAAATAGTTCCTCCCCGCATCTGAAGACTACCTGACATAGATAAAAGTCCCGTATACTGTAAACATGCCCGTGTATCGTCGAATGAGCCACTTTGTTTTTCTATGTGACTATCACCTAGTGTGGCCAACCAAATACAGACGCAAGATATTCAATGATGGGATTCAGGGCTATCTTCAAGAATTCCTAAAGTCTTGGCCCGAGCATCATCCCGAAATCATCATCAAAACTATCAATACTGATAAAGACCATATCCATCTATTAGTTTCCATTCCATCCACTAAATCTGTCGGGATGGTCGTCAGAACTCTAAAGAGTGTAACTGCAGTAGCCCTGAAGAATGAGTTTCCATATCTCAAAAAAGTATATTGGGGCACTGACAGTATTTGGTCGGCAGGTTACTTTGTTAGTACAGTTGGCATTAACGAAGAGATCATTCGTCGATACATAGAAAACCAAGGCTTAGATGATGCGGGGCAAGCCAACCTCAAGTTGGTTTGAGCTAGGAGATACCCCGAGCGGAAGCTCGTGGGTAATTCATTCAACAATAAGTATATTCACTAAATATACTTATAACTATCTAAGAATTTTTAAAGTAATATATTGTAGTATCTATTTGACAGTATTCATAAAATCTATTGACAAATACAACATTAAGGACTATAATACAAATTGCTTTTATAAAATAAACAAAAAAAGGAAAAAACAATGAGAAAATTAGAAGCTGGATCGACTACACCCGTAACGGATCCAGAAAGATTAGCCGGCGCAGAAGATTGGGACCGCCAAGACTGGGCCGGAGAGGCCGAGAATGATGATGAACGTCTAGAAGATAGCGGTGAACATCCACAGCCAACACCAGTCGAGCAAGTTGAAACTGAAGCCCCAGAAGGGAAGTATCGAAGACTTAGAAAATTCTTATCTGGTGTAAGTACTAGGGCAAACAAGACTTCAAGCAAGCTTGAAACAATGAGAACACCTAGAGAAGTTGCAGGCGAAGCATTTAGTAAAGCTACAGAAAAAATACAGGATGTTAACACTAGTGTTAAAAAGTGGGAAGATGATACATGGGCTGATCTTTCTGCTAGAGTAGCCATTAAGAAGGGCAAAATTCATGCTTGGCAAGAAACAAGAAGGGCCACCAAGGTTGCAGAAGCGAAACGAAAAGAAGGGTTAAGGAACGAGGCTATTAAGGGTAAACTAATAGCAGAGATAGGCGCATCGCGAGCTAAGATTGCAGCCGAGCAGAGCCGACAAGCTGCACTTCAAGCTCAGTTAAATGCAATGCATTAGATGATAAACAGCCAAATAATACATAGATAAGTATAAATAGGAAATAAAAATGAACGATCAAATAGTAGAGCAAAAAAATGTAGATGAGTTACTTAATGCATTGGGTGTTAAACTAGATGCACAGACGTTAGATTTACTTACAGACCATGTTAATGATGAAATAGCTAAAAGAGTAGAAAAAGAAACACTAGATTGTCTAGATGGTGATGAAGAAGCTTTAGTCAAATATAACGAATTATTGGATGCAGAAAAATATGACGAGCTTGCATCGTGGGTTAGGGAGTATTTTGAGAGTGCTGGTGAAAGCTATGACGAACTGTTGGCAGATGCAATAAATATGGTTATTGTTGATATAGTCAAACACAAAGACGACCTATAGAGCCAATTCGGTGATGTGCGCAAAAATGCAACAGTAAAATGTTGCATTTTTTAAATTTACTAAACTTTAGGGGTGGAGATTATGTTACAATAAGTAAAACAATTTAAGTCACCTGCCCAGTCAGACAGTGACAACAAACAAGAGGGAAAGGTTTGTAAAATATTTAATGAGTAGTTTTGTCAAAAGGATACTAGGTGATAACCAAAAAGGCACGATTCGTCGAATACGAAAACGTGTCAATGAAGTCAATAAACTTGAACCCAAATATAAAAAAATGTCTGACAGCGTGCTGGCAAAACAGACAGCAGTATTAAAAGAACGACTCAAAAAAGAAAGCCTCGACAAGATATTGCCAGATGCATTTGCATTGGTACGTGAATCGGCCTGGCGCCAGCTAAAACAGCGACATTTTGATGTCCAGTTGATAGGTGGAATTGTTTTACACGAAGGAAACGTCGCCGAAATGAAAACTGGTGAGGGTAAAACCCTGGTTGCAACGGCGCCTGTTTACCTAAATGCACTAACCGAAAAGGGTGTTCATGTTGTTACTGTAAACGATTATCTAGCCAGGCGTGATGCTGGCTGGATGGGCCAAGTGTATCATTTCTTGGGTTTGACAACAGGTGTGATCATACCAGATGAGAGCTTTATATACGACCCAGAATACACAAACGAAGATCATTTCGACGAACGTTTTAAGCATTTGCGTCCATGCAGTAGACAAGAGGCTTATCGGGCAGATATAACCTATGGTACCAACAACGAGTTTGGGTTTGATTATTTACGTGACAATATGGTTCGCGAAGTAGACCAGCTCCGCCAGCGAGAACTGCACTACGCCATAGTTGACGAGGTCGACTCGATACTTATCGACGAAGCCAGAACGCCACTTATTATTAGTGCACCCAGTACCAATAGTGGCCAGGCGTATGCACAGTTTTACCGGATTGTATCACAGCTAAAACCAGAACATTATATCATCGACGAAAAGGAAAAACGCGTTACACTAACAGACGAAGGCGTGGAAAAGGTTGAAAAATTATTAGGCATCAAAAGCCTGTATTCCGATGACAATATCCGAACTATCTACCATCTAGACCAAGCTTTGCGAGCACAGACACTTTTTACCCGCGACAAAGACTACGTTGTAACCACAGACGGTGAAGTGGTTATAGTTGACGAATTTACCGGTCGTTTATTGCAGGGGCGTCGTTATAACGAAGGCTTGCACCAGGCTATCGAGGCCAAAGAAAACGTTCGAGTTCAGGAAGAATCAATGACGCTAGCTACGGTTTCGTTCCAAAATTATTTCCGATTATATGAAAAACTATCTGGTATGACCGGTACAGCCCTGACCGAAAGTGAAGAATTTCATCAAATATACAAACTAGATGTGGTCGAAATACCAACCAACCAAGCTATTCAGCGTAAAGATTTAGCTGACCGGATATACAAGACTAAACAGGCCAAGGTCAACGCTATAGTTAAACATGTTCAAGAATTACACGAAAAAGGCCAGCCGGTGCTGATTGGTACGGTGTCTATTGAAAACAACGAAGAAATAGGTAGTGCGCTTAAAAAAGCCAATATTCCGCACGAAGTCCTAAATGCCAAAAACAACGAAAAAGAAGCAGCCATAGTGGCCGAAGCTGGTAAAAAAGGCGCTGTTACGCTAGCTACCAACATAGCTGGCCGTGGTACTGATATTGTTTTGACCGATGAAACCAAAAAGCTTGGTGGTCTGTTTGTGCTAGGTAGTGAACGGCACGAATCACGCCGTATCGACAACCAGCTACGTGGGCGATCGGGTCGCCAGGGTGATCCTGGTGTCACTCAGTTTTATGTTAGCACCGAAGACGACCTAATGCGGGTATTTGGTGGCGATCGTATCCGTGGACTCATGGAACGACTTAAGGTCGATGAAGACATGCCACTGGAAAACCGAGTAGTTAGCAAAAGCCTCGAAGGCGCCCAGAAAAAGGTCGAAGGCTTTAACTTTGATTCCCGTAAAAACGTCGTTAAATATGACGATGTTATGAACCGCCATCGTCAGGTAACATACAGTACTAGGCGGGCATTACTAGAAAATGCCAATATTGCTGACCGTATTAAAAAATTTATTCACGAAGAGTCAACAATTTTGGCTAGTTTACCAGGCCAAGATGACAATTATGAAAAGATCATAACCGAAGTATTTCCATTTGACAATGAGACATTAGATAGGTTGTTTGATGCCCCGGCAGACAAGTTTGCCAAGGTTTTAGAAACAGAGGCCACCGAGCTTTACGAAGCCCGTGAAACAGCCTTTACGCCAGATATTATGCGGATAGTTGAACGCGATGTTTATTTCCAAATATTGGACAATTTATGGATGCAACATTTGGAAAACATGAACCACATGCGCGAGGGGATCCATTGGACAAGTGTTGGCCAGCGTGATCCACTAGTTGAATATCGTCGTCGCGCACAGGCTATGTTCGAGGAAATGCAACATGAACTACGGCGTGAAGTATTGCGTAACCTGTACCATGCTATGCCACTAACATCTGGTGAGCTAAACCAGGGTGAAATGACCGAAACAGCCCTAACGCGGGCGGCTAAAAGTTCGGTAGACAACGCCGATCAAATCACCGAATCAGAGAACCTACACGAAGATGATTTTGGTGTTAAAAAAGCCAAAAAACCAACCAGTGCCAAAAAGAAAAAAAATGCTCGCAAAGCCGAACGCCAAAATAAAAAGAAAAGCAGGCGCTAGTATTACATGCAACATACGGTCGAAAAGGTTCAGTTAAAAAACGGTGCTCAGGGTATATTTATCGATGCACCGGCCACCAATGTCGTGTATTTTGATATTGCATTTCGCGCAGGTAACTATTTGGCGCCAACAGGCAAAATGGACACCGCGCATATTATGGAGCATTTGTGTCTGGGGGCCAATGCCAAATACAAAAGCGCTAGTGAATATAGTCAAGAATTTACCAAACATGGCGCTTATAGCAACGCCTATACGGGAGATTATCACATGGGCTATATTGCCGAGTGCGCCAGGTTTGAAACTGAACGGATTACCGACCTGTTGTGTTTAGCTATCGAATCACCATTATTTACCGAAAAAGATTTTAAAAGTGAAGTTGCCAATGTTCGCGAAGAGTTAAAAATGCGCCGAAACTATCATGAATCTGAGCTGACTCTCGAGCACGAAGACAGCATGGGCTATGTTGCCAAAAGCTACACCAAACGGCTCAAACAGCTTGGCAAAATAGAGCCGCAGGATATTAAAAACCATTACGCCAAAACACATTTTGCCAACAATATGCGGTTTATCATAGCTGGACCAATAGCCGACAATAAAAAAGCAATAATCGATAGGCTGGAAAGTTTAGCCATGCCGTCGGGCGATGAAATTATTGCACTGCCAGATGAAAAACCGCTAAAACTTGAGCAGCCACTAACCCTGCAAATACCAAACATCGACAATATTTACTATCGCTGGGCATCGGTGTTCGATGGTTTATTATCACAAAGCGAAAAACATGCACTTTATACGGTTCAAGATTATTTGTTTTCAACCTTTCATTCCAAAGTGTTTGGCAAGGCTCGTGAAAAAGGGCTAGTGTATGGTATTGAAAGTGAATATTATCGATCGCGCGATAATCATGTGTGGGTGGTTGGCGGTCAGGTACAAGCCAAAAATGCTATGCCACTATTTCGGCTCATGACCAGCGAGCTGCAAAAAATAGCCAACGGCGATGTATACCTGACCGAACTAAACTCGGTTAAAGACTATGAATGGGGAAGCTTTCAAAAAGCTATTCAAACCGTTAGCCAGTTGGCTAGCTGGTATCAGTATTCATATTTTATGGGCGAAAAAATAAAAGACTATGATGCTATTGAGCATATGATATATTCAGTGACTCAGGCAGATATGCAGGCTATAGTACAAAAAATATTTTCGTCAAGCGTATGGGGCCTGGCATTTATGAAAAGTCCTACCGACAAGCTACCCGATACAGATATCAATGCACTTATTGCCAAACATTATAAATCAGAACTTGTGGTAGAAACATAGGTCGTATAGTGGATGATCTACTTGCAAAATACCAAAGCTTACAAAAACAGGTTCTAGCCGATACCCAATCTATAGGCTTAGATGAGCTACAGTCCAGGCTAACATCTTTAAAAACTCAGCAACAACAGCCCGATTTTTGGTCAGATCAGTCAAATGCTCAAAAAGTATCACAAGAAATAGCCAAGTTAGAAACACGTATAATACCATGGCAAACAGTTCTAACAAATATTGCCGATTCAATAGAGCTACTAACTTTGGGCGATGAATCGATAGCTGACGATATGGCGACCAACCTTGCCAGTCAAGAAAAAATATATAATAGCCTCAAACAAGAATTACTGTTTAGCGGGCCCTATGACGATCACGATGTTATACTTAGTATATACGCCGGGGCGGGTGGTACCGACGCTCAGGACTGGGCTGGTATGCTTCTACGCATGTATTTACGATATTGTGAACAAAATACTGGCTTTAGTGCAAATATTATCGAACAATTCGCCGGCGAAGAAGCAGGCCTAAAAAGCGTCACTGTTGCCGTGACTGGCCCGATGGCTTACGGCAAACTGCGTGGCGAACATGGCGTGCACCGATTAGTCCGGCTCAGTCCGTTCAACAGCGATAATTTACGCCAAACTAGCTTTGCTAAGGTAGATATATTACCCAAAATAGATGCTCCTGACGAAGTTCAGCTCGACGACAAAGATCTAAAAATAGACGTATACAGGGCTGGTGGCCATGGTGGCCAAAGTGTCAACACAACAGATAGTGCTGTGCGCATAACTCACATACCGACCGGCACGGTGGTGGCCATCCAAAACGAACGTTCACAGTTGCAAAACAAGGAAACAGCCATGACGATATTACGGTCTAGGCTAGCTCAGCTACAGCTAGAACAACACCAAACAGACCTGCGCACACTGAAAGGCCCCAACGAACAGGCTGCCTGGGGAAATCAAATCCGCAACTACGTTATGCACCCCTATAGTATGGTCAAAGATGTTCGTACCAAGTATGAAACCACCAATGTCCAGTCGGTACTAGATGGCCATCTAGCCGACTTCACTCAAGCCTATTTAACCTGGAATATATCTCATACATAACAGATACAAATAGCTAAACCCTACCTAAAATAAACATAAGTTTAAAAATACTATTGCATAAAAAACATAAATAGTATATAATACATACATATTTAGGAGGTGCAGAGTATTATGATTAATTACGCACAGGTTGCAGATGAAGCATTACAGGTATACGCTGCTGGAGTTATTGGTAATGATCCTACTCTCGACATTCAGCTGAAACAGTCAATGATGGACGATATTATAAAAAGCGCCCATGCCTATATAAACAAATACTTGGTTGCCAGCCTAACTGCCGAACAGGTAGTTGAGTTTAATGATTTTCTTGGAACCAAACCGACAGATGATGATATTGTAAAATTTTTTGTAAACCATGGGGTCAATGTGAGCCAGGTTGTTTTCGACGCGCTAAGCAAACTAAAAGAATCGTATCAGGGATAAACATATAATATGAAAACAACACAAGATACCGTAGCTACGGGTGATAAACCATTAACTACAGCCGAGCAACAAGCTTGGGCTGGTTTAGAAGCACAACTTGTTGATCCAGCAACTGCTAAACTTTATGCAGATGGTGAACTCTTATCTCCAGATCAGCAATCGGTAATCGACGCAATGGAGGCTCAATTTCCAAAAAATGCTGAACCGGTATCAGGCACTCTAGACGATGTTAGTAGGGAAGACGTAATTGCTGCCGCAGAGGCTTTGGTCGCACAGGCCCAAGCTACCACAGCCACAGCCCCAGGCTCAAACACCACACAAAATCCGCCAACCTCCAGCGCTAGCTCCCAGCAGCCTGCCTCAGGTCAATCAGCCCCAGCCACAGCCCCGACACCAGCTGGTCAGCCCGGTACCAACGGTGCAGAATTATACGCTATAGCAAACGTCGACAACGATGCCGAAGCTATGGCACATTTGTATGCCGAAAAAATGCTCAGTCTGCAAATAGAAGATGCCAATATTGGCTTTGGTCGCCGGCTATTGCGCCGGGCTATTATGGGCAACGCACTGCGTATATACTACTACACCAAATACAAAGAAGAATATATGCGCAAAATCAACGGCACATACAAACCTAAACGTGGTGATGCGCCAGATGATAAGGGTCAAATATATGCCCCGGTTCTACGTTTGTATGGCAAAAAAGATGCTGCAATAGCTGAACTATCTATCGATAAAATGGCCGAAACTGTCGGTGAATTAATTGAGACCAAAGACGACACTACAAAGCGAAAAGGTGTCGAAGATATAGCAATCGAGGATGTTCAAGCGGGCTATATAAAGGCTGCTATTAAGGATGTAGTTACTGCTTATTGTCAGCAACGAGTAGATAATAGTCAAGTTGATTTCGAAAGGAAAAATAAAACACTTCTACTAAGTTTACGAGCTGAAAAGTTTGCCGATCTAGTAAGAACCCACCCAGAAATATCGCCAGAATTTTTTGCTAGAAACGTTCAAAGTGCCGATAATTTATATGATATTGCCGAAAAAATGTATGAGGTATATGAGGCTGAAAATGAACATGATAAAGCAATGTTTCAAGTTAACGCTGTACTTGATAATATCAAAATCCAGGGCTACCGGGCCAGGTCTGGGTCTAACGCATTTAAGGGAAAAACCAGGCTAGATAGGCTTACTCGGTGGTTAGATAAGAACGGCCGCATTAGCGGTGAAAATGTCGAGCTTGCAACAGGTATTGTGTTGGGTGTAGCCCTAGTTGGCGCATATATTAGCTACGGTGCCAAGTCGACTTTTTCAAAGCTTGCCAAAATAGGCATGTTTGGTACTGGTAGTGCTATGATAGCATCTGCAAATGAACTAAAAGCCATAAAGGGCGAGATAGTTATGGCCCAGCAGGAACGTGCGCTAGGTGTAGAATATGCTACAGATGATACTGCCGCCAACAGTCGACGTCAGCAAATACACGAAGTAAATGAGCATTTCGCGGGGCACAAACTGGCCGAACTTACCAACGAAATGAATACATTTATTGACTTAACTGACCCGACTCAGCCAGAACTTGCAGATACATCGCCTCAGGAACTAGCCAAAGCATTTGCTTGCATGGCCAAAATGCAGGCCTACAAAGATTATGATGACATGGCTGGTATTGGTGTAGATGTATTTATCCAGGAAAAACCAGGTCAAAAACTAGCATTTCTAAAGACATTAAACATATTGAAGCAAAAACTAAATACCTATAAAGATGGTAGCGAAAAAGATAATACTATTGGTTCTGAAGTTAAGGTAACTATTGATAGTAAGGACTATAAATTTGATACAGATAAAAGTTATGGTGAGATGCTAAGCGCTATTCAAGATAAAGTTATAGAACAAACCAATACAAAATTTGATACAGATAGAAGTGAAAGAAGGAAAGCTAGGGATATTTTGGCTTCAAAACGCGTCGCTACTGCGGCTGCGTATGGTTTTATTTTTGGTACTGTTGGTGGAATCATTGCTGGTGAAATAGTTGGAACTGTTGTTCAGGAAATTCGCGGTTTATTCGATGACCGCATAGCTGGTATCTTTGACCAAGTTCATGCCGGGGATACTGTTACAGCGTTGGCATCGGCACGAAATTCGGCAGCTACATGGTTTAGCTCACAGTTAGCACACGGTGGTGTGCAGCCTACGTCTGGCATACAACAGTTTCTTGGTGGCATGGTTGGCCATGGTCAAACACTTACTCCAGATGCTGGTTCGTCGGGATCGGCTCATACACCTGCTGGTGGTGGATCTGCCCACAGTGCAGGCACTGGTGGTGCCACACCTCCAGCTACAGGCAATGGCGCATCTGTTCCAGTTGGAAACAGTGGCCAACAACTCCACACAACTATAGTAGAATCAGCCTACAATGGTAACCCAAATGTATCATCGCTAAACGAATATGGTCTGATAGTAGACAGTAACAATACTGGTGGAAGTGTAGTAACAATACATGCCAACATGACTCCAGACGGTTCATGGACACCAGATGGTCAGCATTATGACCCTGTTAGCCTTGCCCAGGAAGGCAAACTATTTGTGTCGGGCTATATTGCAGATGAAAACGGTGTTTTGCAATCTTTCAAAGCCCCACTTGTATTTGATCCAAATACTGGAATGTCGTCGGTCAATGTGCCAAGCGGTTCACCACTAGGTAGTTTGTTTGACAGTTATGGCAATTTTCATGGGCAATCTTTGGCTATTACTACCGAAATAGGTTCGGTTGCGGGGCCAAACGGCACTGTCGTTGGTCACGAGGTTGTGCTTGCTAGTGTGCTCGGTAGCAATGATCCTAGCTATATAGATGCAGCACATAGTGCGCAAAACACATCTAGTTCAGTAGGCGCCGGATCTACAAGTGCAGGCGGATCTGCTCCACATACTGGTGCTGGTTCTAGTTCTGTAGGTGAAGGTGTTGGTACTGATGGCTCTCATGGTACCGAAGGCGCCCCGGCTACAACGGCAGAACATTTTTCAGATGCCAAAGATTTATATAAAAATACATTTACTGGTGTAACAGTCGCAGAGGGAACTACAGGTATGGGTGTTCCAGCCCTTGAAAATATGGCATTTATACCAGTACCGTTTTATGCACGTACAGGCGTTGGCTCTAATAAGGGCCCAGGTGGCAAAGCAGATAGAGGAATGCTAGGTGTTGATATGATTAGTCCTGCTCCTAACCCCAACCAGGGTGGCACACCTCCACCAGCCCCAAAACACACTAGTGTAACAGCAGGTGAACTATATGTACCAACCTCTGGCACTGGCGTTAGTTACAGGATAATTAGCGTTGATCCTACTACCAATGAAATTAGAGCTGAGCAAACTGATAGCAACGGTAATGTAACTCCAGGTACTTTAGAACTTAGTGACTTAGATAACTACGAAGTACAGACTGCAACACCTCCACCAGCCCCACCTCAGAGTGCTCAACTTGACACTAGTATTTTAAGTCAATCAGATATCGACCGTGTTAAATCTGCCGTAGGTAAAAGGTATTTTATGAGTAATGGTAAACTTTTTAAGGTGTCAGAATTTTTCGAAGATAGAGGAGTCATTAGTATATATAGAGCAAAAGAATCTAGATTTAGGCTTAGGCACGAAACAGTAGAAATACCAGCTCAAGAATTTTTAAGACAGCTAAATAGTAGTGAAATAATCCAGGAATAAACACAAGTACAGTCAAGTAGCGGCTAACCTGTAAATGTATACAACATAAGCATATTGACAAAAATGCATTACTATGCTAATATGTATGTAGATTGGGCAAGGTGGGTGTTTATCAGCCACAAACACGGCTCATGTTATTTAACAAGCTGTTCTGATGATTTATAGAAATACTAGTTTGGATAAACAAACCTAGCAATATGTATATTATTGCTACTTTTTCCGCAAAAGTAGCGCAAAACTCTCGGACGCAAACAGGTCGTGATACAAACACCAGACAAAACATACAACAACCAAAGGAACTCCCTGCGGTCGGTCTGTCCAGAAATATTTTGGATTGGCCAGACTTGACCTTTGGTGTATATGTTGTAGTTGTGTCGTGTTTGTTCAGGCCCTGTTTGATGCCCGAAACTAACATATGAATAATATATTTTTTGTTAGGTTTGTTGATAGCCCGCTTTTTAGCGTGGCAGTCCAGCCTAGCATATCTTTCGAACAATTACCGTACCCTGGGTGTGCTACCGATTAGTTAATATTTGACTATTTGGTAGCACACCTGGAAACCCCCGGGATTGTGTTAGCTAGTAACAAGGCTAGCGCACAATCCGGACAAAAGTCCGGAGAAAGGAGGTGAACAACATGTTCACCCCCGACACTACCTCCGCCGCCACCCCCACGCCCGCCGCCGCGGCGGCCCCCGTCGCCGCTGCCACCCCCCGGTGGCGGAGGCGGACGGCCACTGCCGCCCGGGGGGTGGCGGTGACGCTGACGGTGGGGGCGCTTTGCGCCCTCGCCGCCGTACTGGCAACCGCCGCGGGCGGCCTGGGTTGGGGGGTGATTGTCCCCATTGCCGCCACCGTCGTCGGCGGCGGCGTCTGGGCCGCCGCCGGGGGGCGGCCCTGGCTGGCCGCCACCCTGGCCGCGCTGGCGGTGGTGGCCGCCGCCACCGCCGCCCCCCACCAGTGGTGGGAAACGGCGGGGGGCCTCTGGCTTCTCGCCGCAACAGCCCTGGCTGGCGCCGGGGCTGTAACCTACGGTGGGTTTCGGGCTTACGCCCGCTCCCACCGTAGGTGAGCCGGCGGGCTAGGCAGATCCCGAAGAGATCTCAACCTAGCCCGCCGGCTCCGGCCGGTAATTG
>CAYQBK010000041.1:0-2629 GCA_964415715.1 uncultured Candidatus Saccharibacteria bacterium | reverse complement strand
TACAGCTGGTGGACGCACTGGGCCAACGCTCGAGCTCGCAATGTTGGCTGGCGGATAGATTATTTTCTAGTTAGTAGTAGTTTAAAAAACAGGGTAAAATCTGCCCAAATACACGCCGACGTTATGGGTAGTGACCACTGTCCAGTCAGTATCGAATTATCAAACTAGCTACATAATTAATATTAGAATTTTATGGTTCTGCACGGTCATCCAGTTCAATTGCACCACCCGGTTGACCAATCCAAGAATTAGGCCAAGGTTTTTTTGATGGTAAATTTATAAAAAGTCTTACCAAACGTTGTGCCATCCTGACAATAACACTATCAGTCGAATACACTTGTCTAGGTATTGTATTAAAGTCTATATCCCCTCTAAATATAGGGGTAGTTTGACATTTTGGCGCACAGTGTATATATGCAACGCCGTTCACAAAGCTACAATGCCATGCTATATCCTGACTCTCCATTTCCTCTCTAATTCTCGATAGGCCATCTATTACATCAACTCCAGGACGTTCATAATCAATTAGATTAAACAGGCCAAGTTGCTGCCCGATATCTTCCTGACCCTCTATAATATCGCTATTTAATGCAAAAAAGTCAGTTCTTGTTATTCTAAACATTCTAGGATTTTTAACTTCCTGTTCTATTTTATAAACACTATGAATATACTCAACAGATCCAACAACATAAGGATCTTCATCTATTCCTGATCTACCAGTGATATTATGTTGTTCATCATATAGACCAACACATTTACCACTACTTAAGCTTATACAAGCCCAGTATTGTTTATCTAAATCTGGCCTAGAAGATTGAGATTTAAAATCAAATTTTTCGCCCATTTTTTTACCTGATATATTCTATCATATATTAGATATTTTGCAATAGTAGATTTATTAAGTATATCTGGTCTGTGTAGGTTAAATACAAAAATATGTTAGGATAAAAATATGATGGCACATAAGCAACCAATAGCCGTATTTGACATAGATGGAACTCTTTTTAGGTGGCAGTTGTTTCATGAACTGGTTTTTGAATTAAGTAAGCGGGGTGTTCTAGACAAAAAGTCTAGCCAACAAATAGAGCAACAATTTTTAAGATGGCGTGCACTTAAGGCTAGCTGGCAAGACTATGAAAGCCAGGTGGTAGATGCCCTGTATGCAAATATCGAAAACATCAGCCCACAACAGCTTGACAACGCTGCCCAGGCAGTATTAGCCAGATCAGGCCACAAGGTCTACAACTACACTTCAAATCTAGTAAAAAAATTAAAACAACAGGGCTATTTTTTACTTGCTATTACTGGATCACAGCAGGCAGTTGCCGAACCTTTTGCAATACGGCATGGTTTTGATCATTGTGTGGGAGTTATATATACTGAAAACCCTCAAACTGGTAAATACACCAAAAATCACGAACAAAATACTATTGGCCATAAAGCCGAACTACTTACTGACTTTATTGCCAAAAATTATTTAACTTTAAAGGGTAGCTATGCGGTAGGTGATAGCAAAAGCGACGCCGAAATGCTTGCTATGGTCGAAAATCCTATAGCTTTCAACCCTGATGAAGAATTATTGAAAATTGCTACAAGCAAAAACTGGCCAGTCGTTATTGAACGAAAAAATATTGCCTATACTCTTGATTTTGCCAATAAATATCAATATCAGGTATTTTAATATGCAAAACAGCTGGCTTAAACAAAACTATAATAACCCACTGTTCCCAGATATCGTTTGGAACAAACCCGAACAACGCTCAATGTCAGGCAAACTACTGATAATAGGCGGTAATCAACATGACATAAACACACCCAGTAGCGCATATAACTATGCTTTGGTGGCTGGGGTTGGCGAATGCCGGGTAATTATGCCAGATGCAACTCGCAAACTGTTTGGTAAAACACCGCCCGAAAATATAGAATTTGTAGCCAGTACACCTAGTGGTAGTTTTAGTCGACAGTCGTACGATGATATTTTGCAATATTATCACTGGGCAGATGCTACGTTGTTTGCGGGTGGTATTGGTCGCAACAGTGAAACAGCAATATTGCTCGAAGAACTTAGCAGGCTAAAGGGTCCCCAAACATATACTCGTGACAGTGCAGATCAGTTTATATCCAACCCTGCAGCCATAGTAAACAGGCCACAAACCATACTAGTTGCCACCATTGCCCAATTGCAGGCTATTGGGCGGGCTTTACAGCTAACCACGGCAGTGACATTTGGCATGTCAGTTGTGACGCTTGCAAGCCACTTAGAAACCCTAACCAGCGAATATCCTGCATGTTTTGTAGTATTACATCAAAAATCAATAATAGTCGCTATGGGTGAGCAGGTGAGCATAACCAAACTATCAGACATACCTACCACCTGGCGCCTGATAACTGCCACCTATGCTACTATCTGGCAAATGCAACAACCCGCCAACCCATTCAAAACCATTACCACCGCCATAACCCAAATAAAATACTAATCATCTATGTACCTAGATTCTCAATTTGGCCAGCAACATATTCATTCACTGCGCCAGCCTCCCGTGCGAGCTGCACTGCAGCTAGTTGGTCTGTCGCCATCTAAAAAATCGGTCAATTGCGACCGATTTTTTTAGATGGTACCGCGAGCCGG
>CAYQBK010000040.1:0-23627 GCA_964415715.1 uncultured Candidatus Saccharibacteria bacterium | reverse complement strand
GACTTACGCAAAACCCCGTCTCTAGCTGAGCTAGCTTCGGATGAGTTAAAACTGATTTTATCTGACGGAAAGGTGCCCGTAGGCACATTGACGGCAGAAAAATCAGTTTTAGCCGGTCGAAATAGTTCAGATAGGG
The DNA here is from genome assembly GCA_964415715.1 of uncultured Candidatus Saccharibacteria bacterium. Lineage (GTDB taxonomy): Bacteria > Patescibacteriota > Saccharimonadia > Saccharimonadales > CAIOMD01 > DALYDK01. Next base: position 23,491 of record CAYQBK010000040.1, on the reverse strand, counting down.
CAGGGGTTTTGCGTAAGTTGAGTAGATATGACAATACCCCCTCCCACGCCCCCATTAGCTCACAGATATTGGAAGCAAAACTTACTGCTACTTATCACTATGTATTGAGCAATAAAGAAATAAATACTTTTCGATGATGCTGTTGTTAGCAAGAGAACATGGTTGCAACAGATTGGCTTATCTGGTAGTATGTATTTACTATTAATGAAGCAGGTTTGGGGTTAATCCTCTTTGCGGAACGTTTTGTAGACACCGTAAAGCTCCCGTACCGAAGAGAAAGGACAATACAACTATGGCTACTGTTGACGTAGACATTAAACAACTTTTAGAATCAGGTGCGCATTTTGGGCACAAAACAAGCCGATGGCACCCAAAAATGGCCACTTTCATACATAGCAAACGTGGCGACAGTCATATTATTGATTTGACCAAAACGGTTGAGCAGCTAGATATTGCTTTAGCATTCCTAGAAAAAACTGCTGCCAGTGGCAAACAGGTATTGTATGTTGGTACCAAGCGCCAGGCGAAAGATATCATAAAACAGTCTGCCGAAAGTGTAAGCCAGCCATATATTGTTAATAGGTGGATGGGTGGAATGTTGACCAATACCAACACAATAAACGCTCGTATCAAAAAGCTCAAAGATCTAGAAAAGAAAATGGCTACTGGTGAACTAGCTGCCAAATATAACAAGCTTGAAGTACAGCGTTTCCAGGAACAAATAGATCTTATGAACTACAATTTTGGGGGCATAAAAGACCTAAATGGTCGCCCAGGCGCACTATTTGTGGTTGACATACTAGAGGAAGCAAATGCTGTCAAAGAAGCTACCAAACTAGGCATACCTGTGGTTGCTATGGTTGATACCAATGCCGACCCAAGCAAGGTAGCTTATCCTGTACCAGCCAATGACGATGCTATAAAAAGTATTGAAATAATAACCGGCTACGTAACAGCAGCGGTTAGTGCTGGCCGAGCAGAACACGCCAAGAAAAATGTCAATAAAGAAGAAGGTGGTAAAGAATAATGTCTGTAGATATTGAAACAATCAAAAGATTACGTGAACTAACAGGTGTTGGTATAACAGATGCCAAAAAAGCACTTGTTGATAACGATGGTGATTTTGATAAAGCATTGGCCGAAATGCGCAAAAAAGGCATGACCAAGGCCGAAAAGCGCGGTGAGCGCGAAGCCAGGGCTGGGGTTGTTGGTAGCTATTTGCACGACGGTCGTATAGGTGTGCTGGTCGAGGTAAACTGCGAGACTGATTTTGTTGCTCGCAATGAGAAGTTTACCGAGATAGTCAAAGATGTAGCCATGCATATTGCAGCTAGCTCACCAGAATATGTTTCGACAGATGATATTTCAGATGATGCCAAAACCAAGGCCAAGGCCGAATTTACCGAAAAGGCCAAAGCCGAAGGCAAACCAGATAAAATGATAGATCAAATCGTCGAAGGCATGCTAAAAAAATATTTTGCTGAAAAATGTTTGCTAGACCAGCCATTTGTCAAAAACCCAGATATTACCGTCGGCCAATATGTCAAAGAGGGCATAGCTGTTTTAGGTGAAAATATCATTGTTCGACGTTTCAACCGCATGGCCCTAGGCGAAGTATAAAAAATTTGACAAAACAATATTATATTGATATAGTCTTCGTTGATAAATGGTATCAAAAATAGAAAATATATAAAATTAATACAAAAAAAGGAGAATATATGCCAAGATTTGAAGGTTTAGGGTTTCAGGAGCCCATGGATGGTGATGTAGGTCCTGAGGGTGTTGATGATATTGTTTACCCACCAAACTATGACGAAGGAGTTGGTAGCCCCGATGGTGCAAGTGGGTTAGTTATTGTAGATAATAGTGGTGAACAGCGGGTAGCATCAGCGCCAGCTGGCCCACCAAAAGGCCCAAATAATCCAGATGACTTTATTGAAGCAGGTGCATATAATAACAATGTTCCCAAAGAGGTTGGTGCTGCCCTAACTATAGTAGGTCCAGTAAATAACCAAAAATCCGGAACTCCAAGCTGGGAAACGTCACCAAATGAACATGAGGCAGATCCTATGACTGATGATAATGATTAGCTTTTTTATGCCAAAAAAATTGCCAATAAACCGATATAATAAATAAAATTTTTGAATAATAAGCACTATTGTAAAAGGTGCTTATTATTTATATAATTGGCTTAATAGTAAAAGAGGTAACGATGACACCAAACCAAATAGTCGATGACGCTAGTAAAAAATTTAAGCTCGCTGTTGAGCATTTTGCTGACGAAACCAAAAAGTTGCGCACTGGACGTGCGCACCCTAGCATGTTAGATGGTGTTATGGTGGTTGCCTATGGCGTATCGACACCACTGAATCAAATCAGTAATATCACTACTCCTGAAGCCCAACTGATACAAATAACTCCATTTGACCCTAGTAATGTCCAAGCTGTCGGCGATGCCATACGCAATGACCAAAGCCTAGGCCTAAACCCTAGTGATGACGGCCGTGTTGTACGCGTGCCAGTGCCACCGCTAAATACTGAACGTCGACACGAAATAGTTAAACAGTTAAACGAAAAATCTGAACAGTGCTATATAGCCTGTCGTAATATTCGACATGATGCTCTAGATATCGCCAAAAAATCAAAAAATGACAAACTATTTAGTGAAGATGATCTAAGTAGGATCGAAAAACAGATAGATGACCAAATGACCAAAGTCAAACAACAGGTAGAATCGATAGCCAAGAACAAAGAGATCGAAATACTGACTGTTTAGATACAGTTTACAAGTTTTGTTTTGGCTCATCTATGGGTTAAAATGTATAGATATGCCAAATACACAAACTGCAACTTTGCCGACTCATGTTGGGATAATACTAGACGGCAATAGGCGTTGGGCGGCCGACAATGGCCTACCTAGTCTAGAGGGGCACCGCAGGGGCTGTGATAATCTAAAGAATATATCAATATATGCTTTTGAAAATGGTGTCAAATATCTATCTGCATATGTATTTTCGACTGAAAATTGGAACCGTACCAAAACAGAGATAAACTACCTAATGAATTTGGCCTATAAAATGGTTACCAAAGATTTTAAAGAATTACACAAAAAAGGTATTCGAGTTTTATGGCTTGGCAACCCTAAAAATCTAAGCAAAAAACTACTTAAAAGCTTACGCAATGCCGAGGAGGTAAGTAAAAATAACACCGCAGGCACATTGGCACTATGTTTTAACTATGGTGGACACGATGAAATAGTAAATGCAGTAAAATTCGTTGTAGCCAAGGGTTATGCAGCCGAAGATATATCCGGCGAACTAATAGAGCAGAATATATATCATGCCAGTATTCCACCTATTGACCTATTGATACGAACATCTGGCGAACGGCGGATTAGCAATTTTATGTTATGGCGTGCCGCCTATAGCGAACTATATTTTGTAGATAAAAACTGGCCAGAATTTGATAAAATAGACCTAGATAAAGCACTGGCTGAATATTCGGCAAGAACCAGGCGATTTGGTAAATAATATGAAAAAGGGGAATAAATGGGCTTGATAATATTAGGGTTGATACTATTTGTATTGCTGGTAGTAGTCCACGAATATGGGCATTTTTTAGTCGCCAAGAAAAATGGCGTTGAAGTCGAAGAGTTTGGCATAGGATTTCCACCAAAACTATTTGGCAAAAAACTAGGCAAAGGCATATTCGAAGGATATTACACGATAAATTTGTTGCCACTTGGTGGGTTTGTCAAACTAAAAGGCGAGCATGATGCTGATACCGAAAAAGGCACCTTTGGCGCCGCGTCTACCAAAGCAAAGTTAAAAATAATGCTGGCCGGTGTAGCTATGAATTTGATCGTAGCACTAGGTTTATTTACTATTATTGCGTGGTTAGGTATGCCACAAATGGTGCCAAACCAGTTTTCGGTCAAAAGTGACCAAACTATCACTCGTAGTGATGTTTTCGCGAGTTTTGTCGAGCCAAATTCACCAGCTGCCAAAGCTGGTATAGTCAATGGTGATATTGTAAAAACCCTAGCTGGCCAAAATATGTCCGAAGGCCCACAATTGCGCGCAGTTGCCAAAGAAAATGCTGGCAAAACAGTGCCTGTTAGTTTTATACATAAGGGTGATACAAAAAACAGCCAGATAAGCATACTTTCTAGTGCTGAAGTCGAAGCCAGCTTAAAAACCAAAGATCCCAAAGGCTATATAGGTATTGCACCCAAAGAGTTTAAACTAGCCAAATACACCTGGTCAGCTCCAATAGTATCGGCTGGCACTAGTGCACAGTTTACCTGGTTGACGCTAAAGGCACTTGGGTCAGCATTGGCATCACTAGGAAAAGCAGTTGCAAGTGCGGTTACTGGTCATGGAAAAACCGCCAAACAAGAAGCGTCCAAAGCTAGTGAAAACGTTAGTGGACCAGTAGGTATATTTGCCGTTTTGCAACAGGGTAGCGTGCTGGGGTATCAGTTCATATTATTTATTGTGGCTATTATTAGCCTAACATTGGCGATAATGAATGCTCTACCAATACCAGCTCTAGATGGTGGTCGAGCCTTTGTTATGCTGACATTTAGAGCACTCAAAAAGCCGTTGACCGAAAAAACAGAGGAAATTATACACGGAACAGGCTTTGTTATTTTGATATTACTATTTTTGGTCATAACCGTAGTAGATGTAAAGCGATTTTATTGATGTCTAGTTGGGCCGTAAAACTAAAACCAGCAAAAAATACATCGGGCAAGCCAACGGCAAACTATTTGGGCTGGGGTGCTAAACAGGCTATATGGGGAACTATAGTCGTGTATTTTGCCGCCCAGATAGCAGTAGCAATAGTTGCTGGCTTAGGCACTCTGATACTGGGTAAGGACAATATAGAAAAAACACTTTCAAGCAATGCAGTTGTTAACTTTAGTATAACTGCTTTATCGGCTTTGGTGATGATAGGCTTGCTATATGTATTGTTAAAATCAAAAAAACTTAGCTTAAAAAATTTGGGTTTTAAAAAGCCTATCCAAAGTGATTTTGCCTGGGTTATTGTTTTTGGTGTTGCATATTTAGTTTTGAGTAGTATTTTGTTGTTGCTTGTAAACCTAATTCCAGGTTTCGATGCCGAACAGCAGCAAGATATTGGATATAAAAGTGTCGCTGGTTGGCAGATTATCATTGCGTTTATTGGCCTGGTTGTCATACCTCCACTGGCCGAAGAAATGGTATTTCGTGGGTATTTATATCGCGGTCTTAGCCGGGGCTGGTCAAATAAGCCTGTAATATTTGGTGGCTTGTTTATTGCGGTTGTTGGGGGACTGTTGACTAATAATTATATAGTTAGTTTGGCTATTACAGGAGTTATAATAGTTAGTTTGTTTATAGCCACAAAACACACCAAGCTTGCCGCTGCACTATTTACTAGCGCTATATTTGGGCTTGTCCACGGTCAGTGGAATGTTGCGATAGATGTTTTTGTGTTGTCACTGATGCTCATAGCACTATATGAAAAAACCAATAATTTGTGGGCCTGCGTAGCATTACACGCCCTAAAAAATGGCATAGCTTTCGTCGCCCTATTTATATTAAAATAAATCATATCTTTCTAGTACCTTTTATCAACTGATGCCAGATATCGTTTACTTGGCCGGCTCCAACAACGGCTAATATGCCACCAAAAACTGCTAACGGTAATATGGTGTTGCCCAGTATAATATAGGCCCACAACGCTCCAAAAAACGGTAAAATATACTGAATAACCGATGCTGTCAGAGGTGTGCTTATCTTTACAATATATTGGTATAGCCAGTAAAAAACAGCTGTGCCTACGGAGCCGACTATTAACGCAGAGCCAAATGAAACAAGTGTTATCCCTTTGGTGGTGAGTGGTGTTGAGGTTAAAAGCATTAGCAATATTTGGCTAACCAGTGTCGCAACAGCAGTGCCCATGAGTATATCACCTGGCGTAGCATGGTCTTGAGCCCGTTTTGATAAAACAGTATATAGTGCAAAACAGATTGAACCTAACAAAACCAAAAATATACCAGTGGCATTAAAATTAACCATGCTTTCGCCGGCCAATACTGGCGACAGGGCGACTACTATCACCCCTACAAAACCTACTACAACACCGAATATTTTGTTAGCACTAGTTTTTTGGTGAAGTAAAAACCATGAAAATATTACAACCAAAATGGGTACGATGGGGTATAGAAACTGCACCGATGCAGGTGAAATATAGCGTATTGCAATAGCGAAGGTTATAGCGTTGACAGCGGCGAGTATTGACACAGGTAATACTTTTATAACACTATGCCAGTTTATTTTCTGATTTATTATAAGCCCAAGAATCAGAAGACATATCGCTGTCGTAATATACCGCAATAGTGTGAACGTAGCAGAGTTCATACTCTCGAGGGCGATTTTTGTAAAAGCCGGTATCACCCCACCACAAGTAGCCGCTATTATAGTCAAAAACCAAACATTTTTCTTTATTTTCACAATTGTAAGTATAGCAATAAATATGTAGCACAGTATCAAGATTTTTATATAGTCTGTGTTGAGCTATGCTGGGCTTATGCAAAACCATAGTTTTATCTGATAGAGAGGTGTCTGTAGATAAATCGATAGAAGAAAACAACATAGCAGGAGAACTAGGGATTTTTGCGGAATATGAGTAGACTTGAATTATTTGGCTATTATCGCAGGGACCACATCACCATTGCCAAAATCAGGGCAATCTATATCATGGCCACACAATTGGGCAACAGGAATTTTTGCTAGCCCTCGTTTTACATATGCTGTAGTGATACCATTGCAAGTATCATTAAAATGAGCCCAATTGGCTAAAGCATTTCGTATTGCATCTTCAATACTTGATATATCATTTTCAGCGGCTTCTCTTATTTGGACTAACAAGCTGCTTGCATTTATTTCAGGTGGTGGTGGGCCAAATGTTTCCGATAATGAATCTATTAGTTCGCTAAGCTGACTAGTCATAGTGGCACTATCCAACATTACTACACCTGCTTCTAAAACAGTCTGTTTCTTCATCAAAAGCTCTCTTAATTCATCCGTAAAAAGCTGCCGATTTGGGCATCCTATACACCTAGAAGGTGTTTCAGGGATCTGACCTTCGAAAATATCCGTAACAAAATTACCTGAAAAACCTTTATCAAAACCTTCACCGCTTGCCATACATAACTCCTCACATGTGTTAATTATAAGAGATACACTACTCTCTCTCTCTCTCTCGGTTTGTCAACACATTATTGATTTACTGTCTATTCTATTTTTATATTCCAGCCCTTACCCCGCGGCTTGCCGCGTGGGACCGATGGCGGAAGGTAGTCTGAAGGAAACCTTAGGTTTCCTTCAGATATAATAGGCTATATGCCTGTCACAAAATCTAATCACTGCGTCTATGACACCCACTACCACCTCGTGTTTCCTGTAAAGTACCGCAAAGCCCTTTTGAGCCAGGCAGTTGTAAGAAGTATTGCTTTAATCTTGCATGAGATTGAGATGCGCTACGATCTCGTCATCGAACAAATGGGTGATGACAAGAACCACATTCATCTTTTGATCAGCTTTCACCCCAAGTATAGCGTAACTGAGATCGTGCGCATCCTGAAAAGTCTTACAGCCCGGGAACTATTTCGGTCACTGCCTGAGCTCAAAAAGGAGCTTTGGGGAGGTGAATTCTGGACAGATGGGTATTATGTTAGAACTGTTGTTGGATCTGGTGGTAGTTGGGCTGTCGTAGAACGCTATGTCAAGAATCAAGGGGATAATCATAATGATTTGCAATTGACGATGTGGTGACAGGTATAGAGCGTGCAGGTCATACCCCGCGGCTTGCCGCGTGGGTTATTGATTATGATGACAAGATTTATATATCGATGGTATTGGGTTATAATAACGGGTATGGCAAAAAATTTATTATCTGCAAAATCAAAAGACATATCTCAGTGGTATACAAGTGTTATAAAACTAGCCGACCTGGCCGACTATGGTCCGTCAAAAGGCACAATGATAATCAAACCATATGGCTACGCTATATGGGAATATATTCAGTCGGCAATAGACAAAGATATCAAAAAAAAGGGTGTTGAAAACGCCTATTTTCCAATATTTATACCTATGTCGTTTTTGGAAAAAGAACAAGACCATGTCGAAGGCTTTGCGCCCGAGCTAGCGGTAGTTACCCATGGTGGCGGTGAAAAACTCGAAGAAAACCTAGTCGTTCGCCCAACTAGCGAAACTATTATGTACGATTCTTATTCGCGCTGGGTGCATTCGTGGCGTGATTTACCAATACTTATGAACCAGTGGTGTAACGTTGTGCGCTGGGAAAAACGAACAATGCCATTTATACGAACTAGTGAATTTTTGTGGCAGGAGGGCCATACAGCCCATGCCTCGCATAACGAAGCCGTTGAATATCAAACCTGGGCTATGAACATGTATGCCAGTGTTTATCGTGACCATTTTGCAATAGATGGTTACGTTGGCTGGAAATCAACCGCCGAGCGTTTTGCTGGTGCCGACAGCACGCTGACCTACGAATCACTGATGCCTAGTGGTAAAACTTTGCAGTCTTGTACATCTCATGATCTGGGGCAAAACTTTGCCAAACCGTTCGACATAAAATACCAAGACAAAGATGGTGGCGACAGCTATGTTTGGCAAACTAGCTGGGGCTTTTCAACCAGATCCATAGGCGGGCTAATACTTAGCCATGGCGACGACAACGGGCTAGTATTGCCACCAAAACTAGCACCAACCCAAGCAGTTATAATACCGGTTAAACCTGAGCCACAAATATTGGAATACTGCGCCGAACTTAAGCAAATTTTAGACTCTGCCGATATCCGCACCAAGCTAGATATTCGCGACGACGAAACATTTGGCTTTAAAATAAATAAATGGGAAGTCAAAGGTGCCCCGCTGATACTAAAGATTGGCGGCAGGGAGGCCGAAAATAAAACTGTCACCATCAAACGGCGTTTCGATGGCCAGGAAATATCAGCGACATTGGCCGAGCTTAGCGAAGTAGTTACGAACCAGTTGAGTGATATTCAGGTAAGTATGCTAGAGAAATCTAAAAAGTTTATCGCCGAAAATACCCGCGAAGCCAAAACATACGACGAATTTAAAGCAATATTAGCCGAACACAGAGGCTTTATAAAAGTCTGCTGGAATGACAACCCAGAAATAGAAAAAATTATCAAAGAAGAAACCAAAGCCAAAACAAGCTGTTGCCCAGGGGACTGGCCCGAAGTTGACGGCGTTGACTTTTACACCGGCGAACCAGCCACCAAACAGTGGCTTTTCGCCCAAAGCTACTCAATAGTTAAAATATCCAGACAGGAAGCATGTCGCAGTGGTAAAGATACAAAACCTAGACAAACAAGACCGCCCGCGTGAAAAATTAGCTACCAACGGTGCCGCTAACTTGTCAGACATAGAGCTTTTGCAAGTGGTTATTGGTAGTGGAGTGCAACCGCCACCAAGCTAGTAGCGTTGTTTGAGCTGGCTGAACGGCATATAAAGAAAGAGGCCAAAATAGAAACGACCGAACAAGCCGTAGTATTGGTGCCAGAGTTAAAAACCGCAACCCAAGAACACCTTGTGGCACTTAGTCTAGATGGCGCTAACAGGTTAATAGACAAACGGTTAGTGACTATAGGCACACTAAACGCTAGTTTGGTTCACCCGCGCGAAGTGTATTCTGACCCACTCAAAGACCGCGCCGCCAGCATAATAGTTATTCATTCATAACCACCCCAGTGGCACATTAGAACCAAGCGATGCCGACCTGCAAGTAACCCAGCACCTAAAAGACGCCGGCAAACCGTTAGGTATCAACTTGCTAGATCACATAATAATATCCAAAACCGGCTATTGTAGCTTTAAAGACTACCAGAACCTATAATTTTATAAAAACGTGAAAAAAGTTGTTGATTTATACTATTTTTCACGATTTATCTATGGTTTAGACAGTTTTAGGGTGTAAAAATAGATTATAGATTGTTAAATTGGCTGGCATCGTAGGTGGCAACAGGTATAAATAAGCGTAAAATATAGGTAATATTAGTAAAGAAATTGAAGACAATAAGGTTGTGATATATCAGGCACAAAACGGGGGGATTGAGTTGCCGGTAGATGCTACTAGCGAAACTATTTGGGCTACTCAAAAGTAAATAACCGAGGTTTTTGACGTTACTACACAAAACATTACACAGCATTTATCAGCAATTTATTTTGAAGGAGAAATGGAAGAAATGGCAACTTGTAAGGAATCCTTACAAGTTCAAAAACAGGGCAGTAGAGATATAACGTATAGTTAAGCAATATAATCTTGATGCTATTATCGCGATTGGTTGTCGTATAGGCTCTAGTAAAGGCACAGCGTTTTGCAAATGGGCACAGATTTTTCTACAGTCAATGTATATATAAATACCCCTCCCTCAGATAAAATTGGTTTTAACTCGTCCGAATTTAGCCCAGCTCAAGACGAGGTTTTGCATAAGTCGAGTAACAAAAATAGCTATGTCTGCTGATAGGCTGGCAAATTTTGGACCCAATACTACACAAACTCTATTAAACCGCCAACTAGAACCAGATATCGCATATGCTATAGATCCTCCAGGTACTATAGAAGTTGATGATGCTATTCGTGTAGTACTAGAGAAACCAAAGAATGGTCAAAGACCAACAGCTCATATAACCACGTATATTGCAGATACAGCTATTCATGGATCTGACCCTGATATTTTTGAGCGCGCTAAAACAAAGTGTTTTACAGATTATAGCAATCCAGAGCCAGACTATATGTTACCGATAGATATGATAGATAAAATTAGTCTTGGCAATGGAGGCGAGTTGGGGGTACCAGCAATTGCTGTTCGAACTATAGCGCATGGTGGACATGTTGCATTAATTGGCATCGATAGAGTGCGTGTTCAAGTAAAAGCCTGTTCATACGATGAATTTGACGGTTTGATGCGGGCTGACGACGAGCCAGCTGTTGATATAGCGATAGCCAGTATGTTACTGAGAGGTCTGGGTTTTTATTCGGCGCAACACAATAGTTTGGATTCACATAATATTGTTGCAAGCCATATGCTTATGGTAAATGCTCAACTTGCAAATATGGCTATACGTGAGGGCTTGCCATGGATATATAGATCATTTAGCGGGCGCAAGGGGAAAGGGTATGGTGACGGTAAACATAATAGAAAAATTGTTGGACACTATACCCACCGACCACGACTACATAGGGGTTTGGGGTCTGTTGGTGTTAGGTATTGTCATTTTACATCGCCCATGAGACGAGGCCCAGACTTGTTTGACCATCAGGTGCTGGCATCGTATTTAGACGGAACTGAACCTGAGCTTGGCCCAGCCGATATGCGAGATTTAGCTATATGTGCAAACAGTAAAATGCGCCAACTTCAGAAACACACTTAGTAAGGTATAATATCAGGAAAAATATTGGCAAGTTGGTTAACATGATATATACTGTTGCAGACAGTAAATTGAGAGATAAAAAGACCTAGTATCTAGGTCTTTCATTTCTAGAAAAGAGGGTTTTGATATGAATAAATTATACAAACTAACAAAAGAGGGTATTGCTGAATTACAGTCCGAGCTTGATGCATTGATAGCCGATAGGCCAGAAGTTATTGAAAAGATAAAAACTGCTCGTGAGCTAGGTGATTTGAGTGAAAATGCAGAATATTCAGCCGCCAAAGATGATCAGGCCAGGGCTGAAACACGGATCCAGGAAATAGAGCATATTTTAAAAAATGTCGATATTATAAAATCACCCAAAGCTGGTAGTAAAGTTGGTCTGGGTAGCAAGGTGACACTGGCCGGCGCCAAGGGTGAAAAAGTATTTCAGGTGGTTGGCACTGTCGAAGCTGACCCGCTCCAGGGTAAAATAAGTGATGAATCACCGATAGGCCAAGCGCTGATAGGTAAGGCTTTGAATGATGACGTCGAAATAGTTACTCCGTCTGAAACACTGACCTACAAGATCAAAGAAATAAACTAGGCTAGAATCTAATATTTAGCCCCAGCTGCTGGGGCTTTTTGTATGGTGTTTACGGTATAGTAATATATACTATTAGGTATTATGGCTACACTTAAAGAACTACGCGATGAGCGCCTCCGAAAACTGGCAGACCTACACGAACTAGGGGTTAACCCATACCCAGCCAAGGCAAATCGAACCAATATGGCTGGTCAAGTATTGGCCGATTTTGCAGAGCTAGAGGGTAAAACAGTGACGATTGCTGGTCGAATAGTTAGCATCCGCAAATTTGGCAAACTGGCATTTATAGTAGTTAGGGACAACTCTGGCCAGCTACAGTTGTTTATCAAAGCCGGTAGCCTAAATGACAAACCAGATTTTGCTAACAGCGAGCTAGGGTTAAAACAGCTAACACTACTAGATTCGGGCGATTTTATCGAAGCAAAAGGCACTGTTATAAAAACTCAAACTGGCGAAATATCTGTCGATACCAAAACACTGCGACTACTGACAAAAAGTTTGCGACCTATGCCAACTATCCAAGAAGGCTTTACAAATAAAGAAGAGCGCATGCGACGTCGCTATGTCGACACCAATGTTAATAAAGATGTTTATGACCGCTATGTTCGGCGGAGTTTGTTTTGGCAAGCGACCAGAAACTTTTTAAAAGAAAATGATTTTTTGGAAATAAATATACCAGTGCTTGAAAATATTGCTGGGGGTGCAGATGCAAATCCGTTTGTTACCCACATGGATGCACTAGATCAAGACTTTTATTTGCGAATAAGCCATGAATTGCCTTTAAAAAGATTGCTGGTTGCTGGGTATGAAAAAGTATTTGATATTGGCCCGCGGTTTAGGAACGAAAACTATTCCGAGGAGCATCTACCCGAACATATCGCTATGGAATGGTACTGGGCATATGCCGATTGGCAAAAGGGCATGGATTTTACCGAAAGAATGATGCGCAGAGTGGTTGATGAAACATGGGGGACTAGGGTATTTACATTAGCCGATGGCAAACAGGTTGATTTTGGGGCAGATGGTGAGCATTTTGCCAAAGTTAGCTTTGTAGATGTTTTGCACGATAAGTTTGGTATTGATGTTTTCAAGTCAGATATTGCCGAAATATCAGCCAAACTAAAAGCCGAGGGCTTAGAGGTCGAAAAACAAGATAACAGGCAGCGAAGCCTAGATAAACTTTGGAAAAAATACCGCAAAACCTTGGCTGGTCCAGTGTTTTTGGTAGATATGCCAACATTTATGCAACCACTAGCCAAATGTCAGCCCGAAAATCCACAACTAACAGAGCAGTTTAACCTAGTGTTTGGGGGTAGCGAAATGTGCAAGGCGTTTTCCGAACTAAATGATCCAATAGATCAGCTAAACAGGTTCGTAGAGCAACAAAATATGCGCGACGCAGGCGATGATGAAGCTCAGATGATGGATATTGACTATGTTGAAGCGCTAGAATACGCTATGCCACCAGCCTGTGGTTTTGGCTGGAGTGAGCGTGTTTTTTGGTCGCTCGAGGGCGTAACAGCCCGCGAAGGCGTTCCGTTTCCGCAGTTAAAAAGTGAAATCGACGAGTTGACAAAAACTATATATGGCACTGAACTATTTAACTAACTTACTCGGTTTGCGCAAAACATTGATTCTATCTGATGTGTATTCGGGCGAGATAAAATTTGTTTTATCTGATAGAGATATATCTGTAGATACATCAAAAGAAGAAAAACATATTTTAGCCGGCCAAAACATGTCAGGAGAGCTAGGGATTTTGGGTAAGCCGAGTTTATTGGGTAGTAAATGTTGAAAAAACTGAAAAAATCATATGCCGATCACACTGATATTTGGTATTTGGGCATATTGGTTTTTTTGCTGATTGTATCAGTTTTGGTGTATGGTTTTGGGTTTACTGCTTTACTGTGGTTTACACCGGCACTACTGGCAGGGATATTTGCTATTATGTTTTTACGGTGGGACGAAAAGCCAAATATTAAACTACAGATAGCCGGGTTGATATTTGCAACGACATTTGTTTTAGAGATAGTTGGTGTGAATACTGGGGTTTTGTTTGGCCATTATAGCTATGGGTCGCTTTTGGGTTTTAAACTGTTTGGTGTACCTGTAATAATAGGGTTGGTTTGGTTTATTGTTACGTTTAGTGTATGGCAGATTGTTTTGGTATCAGGGTTAAAAAAAATATACGAACAGCTAGTATTGGGTGTGATGGTAGTTATATTGTTTGATCTGCTGTTAGAGCAGTTTGCAGTGTCTGTTGGCTTGTGGCAATGGCGAGGTGGGCACATACCACTGTTAAATTACATATGTTGGGCGGGGTTATCGACGGCTATATTTTTGATATACAAATACAAGTCTCCCAATATAAAGCCAAATATATTTAGTTCTAGTATAGTACCAATATTGAGTATCTGGTTATGGTTGATGTTAGTCGCTGGTTCGTTATAATACCCCGGCTAGACATAACAACACCTGTAAATATCTATTTTAGTTGATAAACTCGACTTACCCAAAATCCCTGCCCTATCTGAACTATTTCGACCGGCTAAAACTGATTTTTCTGCCGTCAATGTGCCTACGGGCACCTTTCCGTCAGATAAAATCAGTTTTAACTCATCCGAAACTAGCTCAGCTAGTGACGAGGTTTTGCGTAAGTCGAGTATAGATTACCGTTTAGGAGTATTTTGGTAGCCATAGCTACAATAAAATACAGCAAAGCAGTGAGATATGTAGATAATATAGTCATATTTAGCTGGGTTGCTTATGTCGAGCTAGGGTTATAATACTCAGCTATATTTAAGATTACTCCAGTATGTTATAAACATAGGCTAGCAAGTGCAAGCTTATGGTAAAAATGAATATTTACAGTAAAAAAGGAGGCAGACATGAAGAAAAGTATGAGAAAGCTTCAAAAAAGTGTTAGAGAATTTAAGGAAGATATATATATTTTGCAGAAGCAAATAAGGGGACGAAGTGTATATGGGCGGGCTAGGCTACTGTCTAGATTTGAAAATAAACGATATAGCAAGCACAAAAAAAGTATATATTTAGAGTATATGAGAGGAGTATAAAAATATGAAGTGTCCAACAGATAATAGCAGATTGGTCGTTATGGATAGGCAAGGGATAGAAATATTTCATTGCCCAGACTGTCGTGGTGTTTGGCTCGAACGGGATGAGCTAGACAAGCTGTTAAGCCCAGAAGAGTTAACAACAGTTGGGTCATATGGATATACTACCCAGGGGCAAAGTTTGACATATGATAACTATCGACAGAATAGGCGAAACGGGTCGTTAATAAATGAAATATTTGATTTTTAGAATGTTTAACAGATAAAAAATACTAATATGTCAATAAACTATATTGAACAAATATATATTTAGGCATAAGCTAAAAGTAGCCAATAAACTAAAAGTTTGGAGGGTAACATGAAACGACATTTAACAAAGAAGGTCAACAGCAAACTTAGACAGTTTAGTGAAGATATGCAAGTTTTACAGCATAAGATTCGACATGAAAGCGTATATAAACGACATGTAAAAGGGTATTTTGAGCGTCGCCCAAAATATGTGAAGCGAGCTTACGTTGAGATTTATCGGTAGTTTTAGACAGCCATAGGTTAGTCGCACGACCACAAAAAAGCCACAACTGCGTAGTGGCTTTTTTGCAATATAGATTTTATATGAAATTAAAGTCTAAAGTTTTTTGTAGGTGACGAAGCTGTAAGGGTATTTATTTTTATCGTCGGCGGGGTGATTTTGGCGTGATGTTTCATGCCAGATCTTTTTATCTATCGCTGGAAAGAAAACAGTAGCATTATCGAACACTGCATCTACTTCGGTGGCGTAGATAGCACTTACCACACCTAAGGCCTGAGCATAGATTTTGCCGCCACCTATCACATAGGCATCTAGGGCAGGGTTTACTACTAAAAAAGCTTCTTCTAGATTTGAAACAACCGTAAAACCATCTATATTATCGGGATTATGGCTTATAACAATATTTTGCCGGTTTGGCAACGGCCGGCCGATAGACAGGTAGGTGTTCCAACCCATTATTACTGCTTGACCAGTGGTCAGCTGTTTAAACTGCGCCAGATCAGCCGGCAAGTCACGGTGCCATAACAGGTCGTTATTTGCCCCTATGCCATAGTTTTTATCGTAACCAACAATAATATATTTCATATCTATAGTTTACAATAAACGATAGTATTGACATAATATAGGTACAATATAAGGAGTAAAAAATGGCAGACGATACAACACAGGCAGATGGCTATTATGGTGATGATTCTTCGGATAACGAAGATTTTGACCTCAGCTTTTTAGATGAAAAATAGGTATATGCAAACCCATAGAACAACACGTGTGGCACTGGTGGTGCCACATATTTACATGAATCAAAAAATACTACCCGATGTTATATTTTCGCCGGCAGAGCTTGCTATAACACTAGCCAATGGCTTGGCTGAATATGATGTTGATGTGACACTGTTTTCGCCTGGTCCGGTAAAAACATCTGTTAAAAATATTACGGCCGATCTTAGTCTGTTCGAAGCCGAGCTAGCTGGCAGGGGTGATACGTATGCCGATCTACTAAAAAAGCACCCATTTACATTTGTTACACTAGCGCGACAGGTTCAGGCCGAACTAATATCAGCAGCATATACGGCAGCCAACAGTGGCGAATATGACATTGTTCATGTCTATACAAACGAAGAAGACATAGCTATGCAGTTTGCTGGTTTGTGCATGGTGCCGATGGTATTTACTCATCACGATCCGTTCAACTTTTTGGTCAAGTACAAGGCTATCTTTCCAAAATTTACCAATCTAAACTGGATATCAATATCTATGTCGCAACGTCAAACTATGCCTACGGATACTAACTGGGTTGGCAATGTTTATCATGGTATAAACCCTGGTGATTATAGCGTTATTGAGTCAAATATGGTTGAGCCGTATGTGGCATATTGTGGGCGGATTGTAGAGCCAAAGGGTGTGCATTTGGCTATAAAAGCAGTGCAAAAGTACAACCAAGAAAATAATACCAAGCTACGGTTAAAAATAGCCGGCAAACACTACGGCGGGGCAGGTAAAGACAGTTACTGGCACGATGTTATTGAGCCAATGTTGGGTGATGACATTGAATATGTTGGTTTTATATCTGACAAAAATATGAAGAACGAATTTTTGGGTAGAGCTACAGCGCTGATGATGCCATCTGTTTTTGATGAACCGTTTGGATTAGTTATGATAGAAGCACTATCCAGTGGCACACCAATAATAGGCCTAAATAGTGGGGCTATACCCGAAGTAGTTGATGAGAAAACAGGCATAGTTGTCGAAAAATATACTGATGAAAACAAGGTAGTTGCTGACATGGTCGTGGCTATCAGTGAAATAGGCAAGTTATCAAGTGCGGATTGCCGGGCTAGATTTATCGAAAATTTTACGGCTAAAAAAATGTGCCAAAACTACAGCCAAATATACCATAAAACAATTTAACTATTTAAGAGGTCCGTCCTCCTAAACCCTAACAAATCTCTCCTGAACCGCAATTAATAACACTATCTTGCTCTATGCATCTTACCATCTAATGATTTTGTATAGTTATAAGACTCTTTCAGTAACTGTTCTAAAACTGATATATCTATATCATCAAAATTCTTAATGTATACACAAACTTTACTAGCGCTATGAGATATATTTGACCTATTACACAAAATGTGATATCATCTATTAGTAATACAAAAATAAAGACTTAAGACAGTGAAAGGATGCATCTTATGAGTGCAGAAGATAAAATATCGACATTAGAAATTTTGACCCGACCCTACAGCCAGGTGATCGAATAGTTAGAGAAGTAGATAGATCTACCAAATGTCTTATCAAAAAAGGTAGAGAAAAGGGATTGGGCGCTAAGGGTTATAAGGAGCTTGGGAATAGGGTTTCAGGTATCGAAGAAGTTGTTAGAGATTCTGGTCGCGTTGAGCTTGATATAGCCCGTAGTCCTGGTGACTCTTCCCATAGAACAGAATATGATATACAACGTGCCCATAATGCAGCCTTAGCAGAAGATGGGGTGCGTAATAAATATGAAAAAAGGAGAAATGGCAGATTTCATAGATTAGGCAGAAAAGCATTGTCATTGTTTGGTGTTAGAAAAAGTCTGGATGAGGTGGAGACATTAGAGATCAAAATAGCGGTCGATTTTGCAAATAGGCAATATGATAATAACCCACTAAAAGACTTTAATTATTAAGTGTGACATTTAAAGTTAATATATAATTTAACCGACATAATCTGTCAAATTAAATTCTAAGACAATAAAACCAATTAACTAATTTTGAAGAAACATAATCTATAATATTACAAGGTCGGCTTTTATGCGGGGGTGATGGGTGTAGCCTACGAGTTCAAAATTTTCGATACTAAAGCTGTCTATGTCTTTTGGATCACCGACAATATTAAGTTTGGGGAAACTGTATGGTTTACGGGCTAGCTGTTCTTTGGCTGGTTCAATATGATTGGTGTAGAGGTGAGCATTGCCAATGCTGACAACAAGTTCGCGGGCTTCGAGGTTGCACAAATACGCTACCATTTTTAGTAGTAGCGAGTACTGAGCTATGTTAAAGGGTAAACCCAGAAAAACATCTGATGACCGTTGGTATAGCTGTAGGCGTAGTTTGCCTTTGGTGACATCAAACTGGAACATCGTGTGGCATGGTGGCAGACGCATCTCGTCTAGCTCAGCAACATTCCAAGCGCTAACTAGTATGCCCTTAGAATTTGGATTGTTTTTTATTTGGTCTATTGCCCAAGCAAGCTGATCTATTTGACCACCGTTATAATCTTTCCAATGTCGCCATTGCACACCGTACACCGGGCCTAGGTTTAGGTCTCTGTCGGCAAATCCATCCCAATAGTGTATGCCGTTGTCTTGTAAATATTTTATATTTGACGACCCAGATATAAACCAAAGCTGTTCGTGGGCTAATATTTTAAATGGCATTAGTTTGGTTGTTAGTAGCGGGTAGCCATAGCGCATGTCAAAGCTCATTTGGTAGCCAAATATTGATTTGAGTGGGTGTATACCGCGTGAAGGTTTTGAGCGACCATCTTTTATTATTTTCGCCAGCAGTTTTAGGTATTGGTATTCTGGGTGTTTAGGCTGAGTGCTTGAGTTTGTCATGTGGTTGTCCTCTCGTTAGTTAATAGGCGTCGAATCTTTTTACCAGCTTTGCTTAGTAGGTCAATAGCATAGCCATCTGAATGGTCAAGACTGTAGACAAATTCCGAAATATCAGTTTCACACAATATGCGAGCACAGCTAGGGCAGGGCATTACGTTTATAAACATTGTCGTGTTTGTGAGATCTAGGGATTGTTTTTGGGATTGCACTATTGCTAGTTGTTCTGCGTGTATAGTGTCATAGTGGTTGAGATCGTTCGGGGCGGAAAAGTTTACTTCTCGGGCTGGTCCTGTGTGCCAAGCGTAGGTTTCATACGGGACAACTTTGTTATGAGCGGTAACGATAGGCGTGTATTTGTCGGCTTGTTTTTTGGCTAAAACTACGCCAAGCTGAAAGGTATTGTCAAATGAATATTTGGCTACTTGGTTGACGAGATCCATAACCTCAAAATCAGAATTGCTTTTTTTGGGTAGGACAAATTTATTTTTACTGGCAAAATTATCGGCGTATTCTATGGCTTCGGTTTCATCAACAAATGGGCTGAGTCGATAGGTTTTTATATTGTTTTCGGCCAAATAGTAATATTCGGGTCGACTATGAAAAACTCTTTCCCATGAACCATTTATTAAAATAACTTTTTTAAATTTGAGCTTGTTCAAGATATGGACAATGTTTTTTTGATTATATTTTAGGGTATATATTTTGTTCGGACTGGGCGATGTATTGACCTTTTCTTGACTATTTTTTACATCTGCTAGTTGCAAAGTAGCAAATTGGGGTTGGCCATAAAAACCATCAATATATGGTTCGTTGGCTATACCAACAATAATATTTCCAGTAGGCAAAAACTGTTTTACTAGGTCAATAAATCTTTTTTCGGAAATATGCCGAGGGGCTAGAACAAATGTTGCATTTAGATCTTTGACATGTGATTTGTTGGCAAAGGCAAGTTCGTTCCAGCTAAAGTTATAACTATTCATATTTTTCAGCAAAACGTTTAGCTAGTTTGGCGGCATAGGCTTGATTGTTGGCAAATAAGTTGGCATTTTGCATAGGAGTATTGGCGAGTTTATGATAGTTCCAGGTAGATAAGTTTGGATCATCGAAGGGAATGCAGTGAAAGTGTAAATGTTCAACAGTACTTTGGGCGGCAGAGCCGTCTTTTTGAACCAGTTGCATGCCCTTTATGCCATATGTTTTACGGATAAGTTTTTTTGCCATATACATCATTTTGCGCATAGCTTCCCATTCACTAGCAGTTAACTCTTTTACAGATTTAACATGTCGGCGGGGGATTATCATACAGTGCCCATCGGTGTAGGCAAAAAGTGGCACAGTCATAACCAGGCCATTTTCTTCGTAAAAAATATATTTGTCGTTTAGGTCGCAAAAAACGCATTTGCCGACATTTTGCCATATGCCATCGTATGCGCCAGTGGTACGGGCGTCGCGGTACAATATTTGTTTGTCGCTAGTTTCGTCGTTCATTTTTCCTTTAGTGGATCCTTGCGGTATTGCATAAAATCTTTTAATGTTTCACTAAGATGTCCACCTATGGCGCGCTGTAATATTTGGGTGGTAGATATGGCGCTACTTTGCCTATCGACAGCTATTGGTTTGCCACCGTAGCCTGTAACAGTTTTGTATTCGTTTGATTCTTCAAATGCATTAGTCCAGTCTTCTTTAACAGTTATGAAAACGTCTGGTTTCAATAAGCCAATAGATGGTTGGCAGCTTGGTTCGGGCAAAATTGTGACAAAATCAACCGATTTTAGGTAGGTTAACATTTCGGCTCGGACTTTTTCATCTAATATAGGTTTGTTTGGGCCTTTGACTTGCTTTATGGCATCATTGCTACTAACACCAACAACCAGAACATCGCCATATTCACGAGCTTTTTCTAGATATCGACACTGTCCGGCATGTATTAGGTCCCATGAACCAGCCGTAAACACCACTTTTTTATTTTTTTCGCGTAGTTTTTCGCCCAATGCCAACAGTCCACTCTGTGGAACTAGCCTTTGTTTCCAAGTACTTTTACTCACTTTTTAACCCCTTACTTATACTAGATTTACGTAAAATCCTTGCCTCTTCTGACTTATTTCGATTGCCTAAAACCAATTTTTCTGATGTCAATGTACCTACGGGCACCCCTCCACCAGATAAAATAGGTTCTAGATCGTTCGATTCTAACCCAGCTAGAGACGATGTTTCGCGTAAGTCTAGTGTATATTTTATCACACTCATTTTGGCTAATATATCTCGAGTTCGGACAAAATGTTCGTTTTTTTCTAGGTCTTCGTACGGATTATGTCGTAAAAATTTGTACAAGTCATAGCACAAAAATAGTTCTACCATTGTTTTTAGCCAGGTAGTATTTGGAATATGCTTTTGGGGGCTACGTTTCATATAGCCAGACAAAACAAAATATTTGTAGATCTTGGTAGCTGGTTTGTATTTGCAGTCGACCAATAAAAAGGCGAGTGTACGGGCAAGATCCATTTCTATATGACCCGTGCCTGCTTTTTCAAAGTCCAAAACCCCACTGATATAGAGCTGGCCATTGTTAGATGTGCTATACAAAATATTGCCACGAACAAAATCCATATGCAATATTTGTTGCTGGGGCTGATTTTTTATATGTTGCAAAAATTTGGTATATATATCTAATTTTGGTGCGTTTACTTCTATGTTTAGTTTATTTGCTACCGCATTTGATATTCGCGGATCGGCAAAATATCGGCGCATCCTTGATAATATAACTAGGTATTCATCGTAAACACTAGGGGCTTTGTTGTATTGAAAATTTGTCAGTTTTATATGAACCGTGCCTAACATTTCGCCCAAAATTTTTAGATGTTTTATGCTGTATGATTCCCACGATATCGTTTGGCCTGGCAGGTAGGTGTAGGCTCGAGAAATAATAGTTCTTTTGTTGCTTTGTAACTGTAATACTTTGCCTGATAGGGGTGTTTTGCATGGCAAACCTTGGTTTGCCAGATAGTTAGTCACGGCATCCGCCAAATGTACCTTGTTTAGTATGTCAGGTTCAGTTTTGTAAAAAACCACACAAATGCTTTCGCCGGATTTTGTGATTATTGGCCAAACTTCGTTGCGGTAGCCTTTTTCAGGGCTATGGATCTTGCGATATTTTATATCGTATTTGTTTAAGACGGATACTACTGTTTTTACTTGCATTTCTTACAAGTATAGTTATGTGTATCATTATTATCAAATAGTGTAACTTCAATAAAATGGGTTACAGCAAGCATTGTATTTATGATCATACGGAGTATAGTAAAAATATAGATATAGGTAAAACAAACATGAGACTTCATCGTTTTTATATAAATGAAATGCACAATAGGTTCGGGCCTATTAGTATGGGCGAGGTTGTTTGGATACACGATGAAAAACTTATAAATCAATGGCTACGCGTATTGCGTTATCATGTCGGTGATGAGTTGGTGTTGTTTAACGATCAAGAAGAACGGCTGTACAAGATTATCGTTATCGACAAAACAACGTCTATCAAGCTTGAAATGTTAACCGAACTAAAACGTAAAATACCTACCAAGCAAGTATATTTGCTATGGTCACTACTCAAAAAAGATAAAAACGACTGGGTTATACAAAAAGCTACCGAAATAGGTGTCCACAAACTCGTCCCGCTTTTGGCTGATCGCAGTGAAAAAACTGGTTTTAATATCGATCGGGCTCACAAAATAGCTATCGAGGCCGCCGAGCAGTGTGGCAGGGGTGATATACCAGAGGTTCGCGAGCCAATAACAACTCTCGAAGCAGTGCAAGAGTATGGAAATATCGAACTATTGATATGTGAGCAGCATGAAAATAGTGAAAAATTAGAAACAAAACTATTGGATAAAGTTGGTTTACTAGTTGGGCCAGAGGGTGGTTGGAGTGATACCGAAAAGGAACTGTTTAAAAACAGCCATGTTAGTCATATCGGTTTAGGTGATTTTACTTTGCGGGCGGAAACAGCGTCAGTAGTAGCGCTAGCGCGTTTGTTTAGTGGATAGTCATAATATTGACTAAAGTGCTATAATATTATATGTGAAATTAAGCAAGACCTTTACTCGACTTACGCAAAACCCCGTCTCTAGCTGAGCTAGCTTCGGATGAGTTAAAACTGATTTTATCTGACGGAAAGGTGCCCGTAGGCACATTGACGGCAGAAAAATCAGTTTTAGCCGGTCGAAATAGTTCAGATAG
>CAYQBK010000039.1:0-7638 GCA_964415715.1 uncultured Candidatus Saccharibacteria bacterium | reverse complement strand
CACCAAAAACACTGGGTTCAAATATATAGGTCGCTTCGTTGATAACTTCATCTGATTTTCCGGCGTCTTTTCCCTGATCTTCAACAGCTTTTGATAGTGTAATGCTCTTAACATCCTGAACCGATAAAGAAACATATGTTTGATAAAACACACTCGTTTGTCGATAATTTTGAACCTCTTTGATGATCGGGGCAACGTTTATATTATCATCACGGGTCGGTAGCTTAAAATATTTTTTAAAACTCACTCCACGTTGAGCCAATTGGATAGCCCCATGATGTCCGATAACTACGATATCGTTTTTCTGTTTGTCATAATGTTCTAACATCCAGGTAATAATCTTTTGATCAATATCACCACTAAATCCACCTTCGGCGGTGATAACTATGAATAACTCTTTGTCTATCACTTCGTTGTCGGTATGCTGACGACCAAAACCAAATGGAGCTATAGTTATCTGACTGTACATCTGCCACAATCTATCAAAATAATTTTCACTTTGTAAAACCTGGTTTTTTATTTGAGCAATTCTCATACTAGCAATACCTTCAAAAACACCAGTTAAATTTACCAAAGTATTCGTCCCAGTGATTAATTTTTGGATCTCAGATGGACGCTTCATTTTTTTATCTCCAACAAACTTTTATTTAACAGTTCATTTTTTTGTTCTTCATAGTTGGAATCATCTTGATTCACCTTTTCTGCTATTTCATTGGCAATAAGCCTCATTGTGCTCATGTCTAACATCTCACCATCTTTGAGATCAAGTGTAATCTCAAACATCATCTGTTGCGCAAGCAATGAATGTGCAGTATTTGGCGCCTGGGTTAACAGTTCATTAATACGTTTACCGGCAGCCAAATCATTTTTAGCCTCTATGGCAAGCTCTGATCCAAACCGAGAAAATTCCAATGCCTGTCTGTATGATCCAAGTGTTTTCATGACTCTTGCGACTATCGCTTTTTGTCTATCATTATGACCAACACCTCCAACACGGGTAACACTAAGTCCAGAATTTAATGCTGGTCGAATACCATCTCGGAAAATATCCATATCAAGTATCCATTGACCATCTGTTATTGACATAATATTAGTTGGCAAATAGGCTGTTATATCGCCATTACTTGCAAGCACTATTGGGAAACTTGTTAAAGTTTTGCTATTGCGAGCTAGACGCCCAGCCCTTTCAAGTAAACTACTGTGAGCATAGAACATATCACCAGGGTAAGAATCTCGCCCTGGGCTAACGCCAGCGATTAATGAAATTTCACGATACGCCATAGCATGGGCCGTTAAATCATCATAAACAATAATCGCATCCTGATCTAAGTCTTGCCAAAAATACTCGGCCATTGCCACGCCTACATATGGCGCTAAATAGCTCAGCACCAATGATTCAAACAGTGTTGAAACAATAACTATAGTGTTTTTTAGGGCATCCTGTTCCTCTAGTCGAGTTAGGAGAATATCTACATCAGCCCGACGTTTAGCTATTAGAACATAAACAGTTGGTACTCCGGTATCTTTTTGATGGAGAGTCATTTGTGTCACTAGGGTAGTTTTTCCGGCTTTGCCATCACCCAATATAGCCATACGCTGACCTTTTACAATAGGAAATAAACTATCTACGACAGTTACACCAGTTTCTAACTGATCAGATAGCTGTTTGCGCTGATATATCGGCGGAGCGTCATTAAACACTTTCCTGACAGCATCAGCAGCAATTGGACCTTTGCCGTCTAGCGGATCTCCTGTCACGGAAATAACACGGCCAATAAAATCTTTACCTACCTTGGTAACTAATTCTTCGTGCTGGACGACCGCAGTCATACCAGCGGTTAATTCCGTATCACCAATATGTAGTATCACTACATGATCTTCGTATATATACTGAACAAAACCCTTTGAACCATCTTCAAACATAACAAGCGCATGCTGACTGACTGGATGCAAACCTTTAACCTGGATTAAATATTTTTCAACTGCAATAACCTCTCCGATAGGGTGTCCGCTCTCAACTAGATTGTCAAAATGATTATTGGACACTTGATATTGCCTCATTTAACTTATCTTTGTTTGCCTCGAGATGCTTACGTAGACTAAAGTCAAACTGATGATTTGGCGTCCGAACAATCACTCCAGCAGCAATCGTTGGCTGTAAACCAACCGAAATTACAGTATTTTGGTCAACTTCCCTTCGAAACCAACCAACTAACCGATCAAGCACCTCTTTGCTTGGCTTAACCGAGAAACTTATATGTACTGATGTTGCCCTGGATTTGACAAGCTCCAAATCTTCGATTAATTTCTTGCATTTGTCTTGCTGTCGAATATCTATCTGATTGTCAACTGCTAACTGTCTGAGACTTTCGGATATAGCTGGATATTTAACCGGGTTATCATGACGCATGATACTCTGTATGCCCATGTCATAAAAAACTCTTAGCTCGCGATGTATTTGAGCCAGGTCACGCCTAGTGGCAATAGAGCTAGGAAGTTTAAGTTCCACTCCGAATATCCTCGACTATTGCCTGCTTGTTTTCCTCTAGATTTTGAAATATATAATCAAGCTGGCTAGTTAAATCTATCTCGCTACCAATAGCCTCTAATACATAGTGATTTACAATACCTGCCATGTTAGCTTCAAAATGCTTAATAAGTCTTGCTTTTTCGGCTACAACTTGCTCATTCATCTGTTTTTCTAAAACAGTTCGCTGCTGGTCTATGGCAACTTTTGTTTTCTCAATACTTTCCAACGCAAGCTCTTTAGCACTTGCTATAGATTCCTCATATTTTGCAAATTCTTCCTGTAGAACAGTTTTGATTTCATCTTTCATATAATCGTTTAGTTGGCTGGTGGTCAACCGAAGATCTTGCTGTAGGAACATTGCATTTTCACCAATAATCTTTTCAAAATGCAAACGACCCCTATTTCTCAACTCTTCCCTAAATTCATCATCAAAAATTTGCCCAACACCATCAGTGACTATGCTAGCTAAATTCTGATCGACAGTTTGACCATTATTGGCTACTTTTTTGGTCTTCGATTTGCGCAACACAAAAAACCATAATATAAACAACGCCAAGATAACCAATAATGTTATTGTAGCTATTATTAAGGTTATCATTTATTAGTTTTCCCCACCTATAAAACTTATGTTAAATCTTTAATATTAAGTATACGGTAAGTAGCCCAGTTATGAAAATAATTAATGCAACTGAGGCTACTTGTATCAGACTACGGAAAATAGCTTTTTTACCAAGTGGGTTACGACCTATCGCTACCATAGTACTTCGCACCGAACTGTATAGCATGCCGCCTGCAATAGCCGACGAAGCTAAAAAGACAAAAAATGCCACATAGACCCTAAGTGGAGTGACTGGTTTACCGACAAGTGTTTCAGACGCAAACTTTAATACTATTGGGATTGATTTTGTAGCCCTAAGGTTTGGGTTGCGGCCAACTGTAATATCTATTTTGATCATGGCTATTTTTAGTTTTTTCTCTTTACCACCTGTATCCTTGATAGTTGCTGTCGCCCGTACCTGATTTTGATCTTCGGGGTTAAAAGCCTCGATAGCCTTGCCAATAACAACCTTATCATTATCACCAGCCGCCATGCCTATACCACTAACTGACGAAACTGCAATATAATCTCCCAGTTTTATTGGTCCATTCTGGTCGCTAACAAGCACCGTGTATGGTCCACTACTTGCTACAAAAACTTTTTGATTATCATAACTCAGCAACACTGCCGAATCATTTGGATCAATAACTACACCGTGAATCTTATCTGCTTTGTCTATGTTGACTGGTTCAACTTTTTGCGGGTCATCATCTTTTAGTTTGACAATCATGCCTTTTTGTAAAATATTATCAGATGAATACCCCCTAGTAACCGTCTGAGCACGACCAATTTGCGAAAAATATAACACAGCAAACACTAACAAAGCTAAAATATAGCCAAATATGGATAATTTATGTAAATATTTTTGTTGATTTTTCATAGCTAATACAGGAGCCCACTTACACTTGTTATATTATAGCGCCTATGTTTATTTTTTGGAAACAAGTTGCACGATATTGTCGATCAGCTTATTTACATCATGTTTGGTAGTATATCTACCCATCGTTAAACGTAGTGATGATCTAGCCTGACTATCACTCAAACCAAGTGCTTTTAAGACGTGTGATGGTTCATCACTACTAGCGCTACAAGCAGATCCGGTTGCAACCTGGAATCCTCGCTCATCAAGCTGCATCAGCAGATATTCATTATCAACACCCGGGATCGTAATATGAATATTATTCGCTAACCGTTTATTGCCGTTTGGGCCATTTATTTCAATACCAGGCATTTCATTGGATAGTCGTTTAAATGCAGAGTCACGCATTTTTGAAAGTCGCAATACTTCTGATTTTTGATTTTTGATAGCATTTTTTATCGCCCCAGCAAACCCAACGACTCCAGCTATATTTTCAGTCCCGCTACGTAGCCCATACTCCTGACCACCACCATCTATAAGGGGCGTCAATACTAAACCTGCTCGAATATACAATATGCCTGTTTGCTTGGGCCCGTATATTTTGCCACCCCCCAAACTCATCATATCAATCCCTAGCCTAGCAACATTTATATCCAAATAATTAGTGGCCTGACAGGCATCGGTATGCAGATACAACGGTGTTCTACAGTTTCGCTTCAATCTATCTTGCCTAACTTCATGGACTAAGAATGCTATTTCTTTTATTGGTTGTATGCTGCCTATTTCATTGTTGGCATACATAACAGATATCAAACTAACACTATCAGTTAGTTTATTTCTAAGTTCAGCTACATCTACGATACCCTTGTTATTAACTACAAGGTTTATATTTTTAAATTTTTTTGCAGGCTTTAAAACTGACTCATGTTCAATGGCAGTCATTATGATACTTGTTCCAGGATGTTGTTCCAGTATACCTTTGATAGCTAGGTTATTGGCCTCGCTGCCGCCAGCTGTAAATATTATTTCTGACGGCCGAGCGCCTATAGCCATTGCCACAACATGTCTAGCATTTTGTAGATCTGTTCGCACCGAGCGCGATTTTATATATATTGCCGAAGGATTATAAAAAAACTGTGCATAATATGGTTGCATAGCCCCAAAAACAGCTATGTCAACAGGTGTAGCAGCCCCATAGTCAAAATAACCAGTGTAATCTATATTTGTCATTAATTATTATTATAGACTAATTAAGCAGTTTGGCCGTTGTATTGTTGGAGGATCGAGTTGTATTCACTTGTTACTAGATGGTGATATATTTTTACTGCTTCAGCAAAATGCTTAGCTTCAGTTGGGCTAAGAGCAGTGTAACCAATGCCCTCTTGCATCTTGATTATTCCAGATGGTCGAACATCATAACGAGTTGTTTGAACATGGCGAACATTGTTTTTATCTATCCATTCTTCGTGCCAGACCAAACTATGCCTATCCAGACAAAAAAATTCCCGTTTATGTCCTTTGGGGATTGGGCCAAATATCTTGCCACCTATTTTGGCTTCACGCCGAATAAGGTTTCGATATTCTTCCTCAGCCTGCTGGCTAGCTTGCAAGGCACGCTTTTGACTAATGATTTTTGCTAACATAACTAGGCCGCCCTATCATAATCTACTATATTAATAGCGGGGCCGGGTCGTGAACTAGCTTTAAAGTGTTCTTGCATATCTACGTTTGTTGCTGGACTATTAATAACCGCAGCTTCTATGGCACTTTCAAATGCAGCCAACAACTCTTTATACCTTCTATTGAGTTGAGAAAGTCTTGATATATCTGGGCTGTGATGTAATGTATTTGGGTTGCGTGGCATAATTAATAATTCCTATATACCAAATAACTGATTGGCGTTTAAAGTTGTTTGAGTAGCTAGAACCCCCACATCTTCTGATCGCAAGTTAGCCAAAAACTCAGCGATCAATACTATGTTCTTAGACTCGTTTATAGTACCACGTAGTGGTATGGGTGTCAAGTATGGGGCATCTGTTTCTAGTAGTAGTTTTGTTAGTGGCACTTTTTTTGCTACACTTAGCTGGTGTTGGTCTTTAGAAAATGTCATAATACCGTTTAACCCGACATACAAATCCCGAGACAATATTTGTTCTAACACCTTGCTATTAGCTGTAAAACTATGTACAACACCCCGAAGCCCACGATATTGGTCAAATATTGGCCAAAAATCATCAAATGCTTCACGAACATGAAATATCATCGGAAGATTATTTGCCTGGGCAAGTTGCATTTGAAAATGCAATGACTCAATCTGATTATTTTTGGGGGAATTATTGTAATAGTAGTCTAACCCACACTCACCAATAGCTATAACCTTTGGCTTTGATACCAGACCCGACAACTCGTCATAGGCTGGCTGTCCATGTTTGGCATCGTGTGGATGCAAACCAATACTTGCCCAGATACTGTGGCGATTTTGAACAAAATCTACTGCCAACTGACTATCGTTTTCGTCGGTACCAACGCATATCAGTTTATTAACATTGGCTTTATGGGCATTGTTGATTGCTGTATCAGGGTCTATCTTATAATCCACCGAATGTATATGACAATGCGTATCAACAAATTCCATATCTATTCAGCTATACTATCAAATTTTGGGAAAAGTGGACCTTCTGGATGTGAAACAATACCTTCATTAAATATGTGTTTTATTTTATCGGCAGTTTCTGGCATAAACGGTTCAAGTAAATATGCAATTTCCAATAGTCCACTCACTGCATAAGCCAAGACTTGTTGTAAATGCTGTTCATCACCACTTTTAGCAATAGCCCATGGTTTTTCGGTATCTATATACTGATTCACACCTCTAACCTGCTCCCATACTTCGTCTAATGCTCGATCAAAACGACATTCCTCCATAGCCACCTCATATTCATGAATATCATGGTTGGCTTCTGGTATTTCGCCAACTATATCAGCCTGATATTTGCTTATCATAGCCACCACCCTACCAACAGCATTGCCAAGCTCATTTGCAAGTTCGTTATTATACGCCTTGTCCATTTTATCCCAGCTAAAATCACCGTCACCATAGCTTGGGACATGTCTCATAAAATAATACCTAAATGCGTCTGAGCCATATTTGTTAATTATTTCTGTTGGTGACACCGAATTACCCAAACTTTTACTCATTTTTTGGCCATCAACATTAACAAAACCATGGACATACAGTGCCTTGGGCAGGGGCTGATGCAGTGCTAACAATATTCCTGGCCAAATAGCAGCGTGAAAACGAATAATATCCTTACCAATAATTTGCATGTCGGCTGGCCAAAATGTTTTAAAATCATCGTGTTCAGGATATCCAAGAACCGTAATATAGTTTAGTAGTGCTTCGAACCAAACGTACATTACCTGGGTTCTATCATCAGGCACCTCAACACCCCAACTCAGCTTTTCTTTGGGTCGGGATATACTAATATCTTCTAGGCCAGATTCAATAAAACTCACAATTTCATTTTTTCGACTATTTGGAATGATATTAAAATCACCACTTTTAATAGGGTCGAGTACTAGCTTGCTAAATTTACT
Source organism: uncultured Candidatus Saccharibacteria bacterium (assembly GCA_964415715.1). Lineage (GTDB taxonomy): Bacteria > Patescibacteriota > Saccharimonadia > Saccharimonadales > CAIOMD01 > DALYDK01. The sequence continues at coordinate 54 of CAYQBK010000039.1, read as the reverse complement.
CAAAGCAAAGAAATAGTTCTCTTCTTCAAGTTTTTCATAGGGCCGATTGTGATT
>CAYQBK010000038.1:0-22220 GCA_964415715.1 uncultured Candidatus Saccharibacteria bacterium | reverse complement strand
CACCAGTTAAATGTTTTTTTGTACGGAATAAGGCGGATTTTTGTTGGCGGGTTATTTAATCGCCGTTTTTCAACTTCTTGGTGCAATTTTTGTTCAATGATTTTAAAAAACTTTGAAAACTTGTTAATCTGGCAATTTTATAAATCTTTTTTAAACGAATTATAAAACATTTACCTGAGATATTCGCTAGTATATTAATACTGTAGATTATACAAAATTAGCACTCGCAGGTCAAGAGTGCTAACTGCTAATTATTTAAAGTTATGTATGTTTGTAGTGTGGTGGCTATTGCGACCCATATCCCATAGGGTACAAATGCTATTGCTAGGTATTTATTATGCGGCCATATAGCAACTATCGACCATATTATTGTCACCAAAACAATAACGATATCTATCAGCGCTAATATGTTATTGCGCAGACCAAACTGCAGAGGGGTAAATATGATGTTTGCGACAGCATTTATCCAAAACGGCAATACTACCAGCCAGCCAATCTTGCCTTTTGTCAACAAATATACAACATATATATTTACAAATATTATTATTGGATACAATATTGACCAAACCAAGCCAAAAACCCAGTCAGCCGGGGCCCAAAATGGCTTGTTTAATTGGTGGTACCAATCTGTCGAATTCATAGACTAAATCAATCAAAATCACCTAGACGAATATATCCAGGTGATTTAGTAGACCTCAAAATATTAGTTTTCTTCGCCGTGCTCTTCTATGGCTTCGAGTAGACTATTTTCTAGGTCAGTTTTCTTTTTTAGTTTGGGTGCATTGGCAGCCCCAATGATATTTGGTGTGTCAGGTGTGGCGACCGGGTTAACGGTTTGCTGGATATCAACTGTTTTTTGTTCTACTGGGGTGGATTCTGTATTCATTTGAGGCTTTTCGCTTTCAATATCAAGCTCATAACCGGTCAGCTTACTAGCTAGTCGAACATTTTGACCACCTTTACCAATAGCCACCGATAACTGGTCTTCAGCAACAATAACTCGAGCTTTTTTAGTGGCGTCATCTATTAATACACGTGATACATTGGTTGGGCTAAGAGCATTTATAATATAAACGGCAGGGTTTTCATCCCATACAACAATATCAATCTTCTCCTGATCACCAACTTCACTCATCACAGCCTGGACACGCGTCCCGTGGCCACCAACAAATGTCCCCACCGGGTCAACCCCCTGGACTGTGCTAGCGACTGCTATTTTGCTACGAACACCAGCCTCACGTGATATGCCCTTGATCTCAACAGCGCCAGATTCCATCTCGGGAACTTCAGATCTGAACAAATCTTCAATAAACTCGGGACAACCACGACTAACAACAAGCTGAGCTCCCTTGAAACCACGTTCAACATCTTTTAGATATACTTTTAATCGTTGGCCTGGGTAATATCGCTCGTTTTGAATCTGCTCGCCTAGGGGCATAATACCCTGGGCTTTGTTTAGCTCTAAACGCACTAGACGACCTTCTACGCGGGTTACAACACCATTGATGACGGTATGTATCTTATCCTCGAACTCGGCCATAACTATTTCACGTTCTGCTTCGCGCAAACGTTGCAATATGACCTGCTTTGCCGTCTGGGCTGCAACGCGTCCAAAGCTTTCAACTTGTTTTTCTATTTCAACCGTTTCACCAACAGCCGTGTTATTATTAATCTTTTTGGCATCAGTTAGGCTGATTTGTAAATACTCATTTTCTGGCTCGCCATCTACTACTTCTTTAGTAATAAATACTTTTACTGAACCATCATTTATATTTATCTGTGATCGAACCTCTTGTTCGCGATCACCATAGTCTCGACGCCATGCGGCGGCCAAAGCCTGTTCGACCGCATCTTGGACGACATCTTCCGGTAGATTTTTCTCTTCGGCTATGGTTTTTACAGCTAAAACTAACTGTTTGGTTTCTAGTTCCATTGTTGTTCTCCAATCTATTTCAAACGAAAATCTATTAAAAAATCCGACCTGCTGGCCGGAATAAGTACATGTATAATGTATCATATATAATACATGTTTGTAAAATATTATTAACGAAAGGTAACTACCTAGTGACATTTGTCAGATTGTTTGACCAGTTTAAACCCAAAAATTACAATATAAAACTAAACCTCGATAAACATAAAATGAAATTTAGTGGCAACAGTGTTGTTGTCGGAACAATAGCAAAAAAATCACACAAGCTTTCACTACATTCTAAGGATTTGTACATAAAATCGGTTAAAATCAACGGCCTCTTAGCTGGTCATAGCCAACTGCCAAATGACGAATTGCTGATAGAACTAGACAAAGCTATAGTAGGTGAGATATCTATAGATATCCGATTTGTTGGGAAAATAACAAAACCAATGCACGGCCTGTACCCTTGTTTTACCAAATCGGACGATGTTATATTGGCGACCCAATTCGAAAGCCACCATGCTCGTGAAGTATTTCCATGCATAGATGAGCCCGAAGCCAAGGCAACATTTGACCTTACTCTAACAACCGACAAGGATGAAGTAGTGTTGTCGAACATGCCAGCTTTGCAACAATATACCGAAAATGATCTGCTTACAACAGTTTTTGAACAAACCCCACTGATGAGCACTTACCTTTTAGCATTTGTAGTTGGGGATATGCAGTCCGTTAGTGGCCAAACGGCTAACGGTACCCAGGTAAACATATGGTCTAGCAAAGACCACCAAAAGAATCAGCTTGATTTTGCCCTGAAAACAACTATAAAAACTATAGAATTTTTCAACAAATATTATAAAACCGTCTATCCGCTACCAAAATGCGACCAAGTTGCTCTGCCAGATTTTTCAAGCGGAGCAATGGAAAACTGGGGGCTTATCACCTACCGCGAGGTATGTTTGCTGGTTGATCCAAAGAAAACATCAACTACTACCAAGGAGTATGTAGCCTTGGTGGTTGCTCATGAGCTGTCACACCAATGGTTTGGTAATCTGGTAACGATGGAATGGTGGAATGATCTATGGCTCAACGAAAGCTTTGCCAACCTTATGGAATACATAGCTGTCAACGCTATTTACCCTGAGTGGGATATTATGCTTAGCTACGCCGCCGGTGAAGCACTCAGCGCATCACGGCGAGACATGATACCTGGGGTTCAGGCAGTTTCAACAAATGTTGATCATCCCGATCAAATATCAACCCTGTTTGATCCGTCTATTGTTTATGCCAAAGGTTCACGCCTACTTTTTATGGCATACAATTTAATAGGTGATAAAGATTTTCGTGATGGCCTGAGGATATATTTCAAAAAACACGCTTACCAAAACACTGTTGGCAACGACCTGTGGCAGGCGCTTTCCGAAACATCTGGTATAGATATAGGTCGTGTTATGAATAGCTGGATCAATAAACCAGGTTTTCCACTACTAACAGTTGAACAATCTGAAAATGAACTAGTTTTAAGTCAAAGCAAATTTAACGACTCAACTAGTACAGACTTGTGGCCTATACCATTGTTTGCTAATCAAAATATTGACCTAGATATATTAGACACAAAACAAAAAAAGTTAGTTGTTACTGATAAAAATATACTATTCAACACGCTAGGTGGACACTATGGCGTTCATTACAAAGACCCGGCAAAGCTAGAATATTTGAGAGACCAAATATTAGACAACAGATTAACAGAGTCTCAAAAGCTTCTACTACTAAATGACCTGTGTTTACAAGCAAAAATTGGCGTCTGTTCGATTACCGATGTTATTGGTTTATTGAGGGCGTTTGAAAACGAAACTAGCGAGCCTGTTTGGAGCGTGATAAGTATTGTTATCGCCGAAGCCAGGCGAATTGTTGAAAGTGACGATACTGCAAATGATCAGCTTAAAACGTTCGTCTTTTCTCTTGTGCAAGAGCAATTGATGCGATTGGGCTGGGTGAAAAATAAAAACGAAACATCAAATGATACCAAACTACGGGAAATCATACTCGGCTTGGCTGCCTTTAGTGAAAATGGTGATTTTATCAAAGAAGCTCAAAAACGCTTTAAAGCTCAAAAATTTGTCAATTTACCCGCCGATACTCGACATATACTTATCAGTGTTGCCGTCAAATTTGGTGATGAAAAACTATACGATGATCTTGTAGCCACCTATCCACTGCAAACCAACAGTGAGCTTCAACAAGACATTGCTGGCGGATTGACATCTACCAAAGACTCAAAACTTGCCAAAAAAGTGTTAGGGAAATTAAAAGATAGCTCATGGGTGCGATTGCAAGATTTTGACCGGCTCCTAGTACAGTTGCTTATGAACAAACATACCCGAAAGGTTGCCTGGAGATGGCTAACATCAAACTGGGGTTGGATAGAAAAGAGCTTTGCCAGTGACAAATCATACGACAACCTACCTCGCTATTCAGCTGGCGCCTTTGCAACGGATGAATGGCTAAAAGAATACAAAGCCTTTTTTGGACCTAAGAAAAAAATACCAGCCCTAACGCGTAATATTGTCATGGGTGAAGCAGATATAAAAGCCAAAATCAAATGGACCAAACGCGATCACAAAAAACTAGTCAAATGGCTAAAAACCTCTAGTATATAAGCCCCACATAAAAGTGGTTTCTAACTTTTTGTTGTTATATAATTTGCGCATGAGTGATGGCCAATTTTTAGGTTAACGAAACTGGGCAATATTTAAGAAATAACAATCTAGCCATACCAGCCTATGGCATGAGCATGGAAGCTATGACTACAAAACTAGCCTGGCCAATGGGCCAAGATAAAAGCTACGAAGAGATTATATTTGATATGACTGATGATCTACATGGTGAAATCAACATTGGTAGCGAACTTATATAATGAATACGGATAAATTGGTTAAAGCTAATTTTAACAATAAGCCGCAAAAGTAGTTAAATATTACCATTGCTTTATATTTAGCCCAAATTCGTAAAATTTGAAATTACCCACGAGCTTCCGTTCGGGGAATTGCAGGGGGGTATTAAAACTTATACGCAATAATTGACCCTACTTTATTAATCTTGTATAGTGTTTTTGATATGGCGGCAGAAATAATTAACCTTGGAGAGTTTGACCCCATAAAGAATTGAAGAGATTTCGATGCTGTTAGTGGAGGATTTTTCTGGAGTGGAAGGATTGACTTTGAATTGTGGGGGGGGGCGAGGGGCGTATATATGTTTACTCTGATCGTCATAATATACTTGATGATGATTTTGGAGTGAGGCCAGGTGAACTAGATGAAGTACGAGATGACGAGTTCGCTAAGCGTGTGATCGCTAGGGCTATTGAGCAGTGTTTTGATCATACGACTACGGTTAAGGCAATCAGCAATGGAAATGGTGGTTGGATTACACTTGAAACTGATACCTAGATATCAGTATACAAAGTTCATTTTGCTTGACACATTCTAATGGTGTCAATTATGTGCATAGAGATAATGTAGTACGGTAATCCCAATACAAAATATTTTTAAGCTTATTCTGATGGGTTAGTTAGTTGCTTCAACGTTTTCAACAGATTTGCCTATAGCATTGAATATATTTGTTGCTTCTGTGTTTAGCGGATCGTTTGGGCCGGTTGATTTGGCACAGGCGCTTTGAGACTGAACGTAGCCATAATAATAATTGCCAATCTTTTTGATATATTTGGCACTCAAATTATCTTTGTTAGTATTTCTAACCAAAAAACTTCCGTATCCGTAATCACAACCATAACCTTGTAGTTTGGTAGTAACTAGCTCAGCCCTATCAGCCCCCTGTATCTTGTACTGCATGTCGTACACACCGACGTCTAATGGAATTCGCACACCCCATTCGGATATTTCTAAGTATGTTTGGTGCCCAGATGTAGAATTGGTGTCGGTTGGCAAGTTTGAGTTATTATTCTCAGGTGTCGGTTGTTTTATTTGTTGCTGACCAGCAACTTTTTGATCAGTTTGTTTATTGGTTTGAGTTATTACAACCGAAGCTACTACACTGACTACGACCAACACCGCGATAACAAGCAACATTGCTACAACAGTAAAGCCGGCTTGTCTATGTTTATAGGGTTTTTTCATATCTATACAAATTTTAGCATAAACATTATTCTATTTCTATGATATCTACTATTTGCAATGGATTACCAGTTACACTTACAGCAACTAGTTGCATCTGACCAGTCCAAGCATTTTTCGTTACCCAGTTGTCAGCCGCAAACTGCATTTGATTTAACTTGGCCCCTGTGATTGCGTCTAGCCCATCTCCAAAATGATTGTTTTGTCGATATTTTACTTCTATAAAGTACACTGTTCCGTTTTTTGTAGCAATAATATCGATTTCACATAGTCGATTTCGCCAATTTTGGGCAACAATATTGTATTTGTGTTTTTTGAAATATTTAGCAACCAGCTCTTCGGCCTTGCGTCCTAGGCTAGTTGTAGAATCATTCATACTGTATATCTCTGCAAAATTTTAGCTATAGGCTTGAAACTGCGCCGATGTTCGGGTGTTGTGCCATATTTCTGAAGTGCTGACATGTGGCCAAATGTGCCGTAGCCTACATGCTTGTCAAAGCCATAGCCAGGATATATATTTGCCAAATCTGTCATGTATTCATCTCTCTTTACTTTCGCGACAATACTTGCCGCACTAACTGCTGGATAGTTGTCATCTGCTTTTATGATTGCTATTGAGTTTGGCATGTCCAAATAGTCAATACCACCATCTATAATAATACTTTCTATGTCATCTATAGCAATATCCTCATATGCCTTCCTAAAGCCTAGTCGTATTGACACCGCAAGACCTATTTCATCTATCTGACTAGCAGATACCCAGCCATAACCAATATCAGCAGACTGTATTATTTGGTCATTTAGTTTAAGACGCTGTGTTTTTGATAGTTTTTTTGAATCTTTTAAACCAATGATATTTTTATGTAACCTAACAGCACATACAAGCAACGGACCAGCCCATGGGCCACGTCCAACTTCATCTAAACCTATCATGCACTTAGTATAACAATTCCAATACAAAAACTGCATTTTGATGCGCTACTTGAGGCTAAAATTAAGTTTGTTTATATTACTCAAGATATCTATGGATATTCTACATAATAAAAAAGACCCCAGCAGATGGGGTCTTGACAAATGCTTGTCTAATTATTCGGCTCGGTCACCAAGAGCTGCTTTGACCTTGGCTTCTTCTTTGGCTAGTTCAGCCGCTTTTTTAGCTTCGGCTACTTGATGTTCGGCTTCTTTGGCTTTGGCTAATTCTTCTTCAGCTTTTTCGGCTTCGATATCACGTATTTCATTGACATTTTTCTTGTCAAAATCAACACCGCTAAGTCTTGTTGCTTTACCCGTTAATGCCCTCATATAGCCCAAATAGTTACGACGGACCTTGCTACGTTTTGTAACTTCGACTTTTAGTACGTTTGGACCATGCAAAAGAAAGCTTTTTTCAACACCGACTCCACTAGAAATACGACGCACAACTATGGTAGATGTTAGACTTTTTTTACGGTCAGTCCTAATAACTAAACCTTCAAATATTTGAACACGTTCTTTGTTACCTTCTTTAATTTTTTGGTGCACACGGACTGTATCGCCAGTTTTAACATCAACAACCTGGTGTTTCTTATATTTCGATTCGATTTTTTGAATCACACTTTCCATATAATTATTTCTATCCCTTAACAATTATTAAATATTCACATTGAACTATATCATAACTACCCTTGTTTTAAAAGCCTAAAATAAACATTCTTTACTATATGCGTTTTTATGTACATAATAAGGTGCATGGATATATATCAAGAAGCACTCGAAGCCCACCACAATCTACGTGGCAAACTACAGATCAAATCAAAAGTTCCACTCGTAAGCCCAAAAGACCTAAGCATATACTATAGTCCTGGCGTCGGCGCAGTGGCAGACTTACTTGGCAAGCATCCCGAAAAAACACCAGAATATACTTCTGTCAATAACACAGTGGCTATAATATCAGATGGCTCAGCTGTGTTGGGGCTGGGTAACATTGGCCCCTATGGTGCACTACCGGTCATGGAGGGTAAAGCTATATTATTTAAAGAATTTGCCGATATAGATGCTTTTCCGATGGTTCTGAACACCCAAGATCCAGATGAAATAATCAAAACTATCATAAATATTGCCCCAAGCTTTGGCGGAATAAACCTCGAGGATATTGCCTCGCCTAACTGTTTTTATATAGAGAACGAGCTAAAAAAACGACTGGACATGCCAATAATGCACGATGACCAACACGGTACGGCAATTGTCGTGCTAGCAGGACTGATAAATTCTTGTTTAGTGACAAATCGAAAATTATCTGATTGCAAAATAGTTATTTCTGGTTCTGGGGCGGCTGGTATAGCCATAGCTAAACTCATATACAAATATGCTAAACCACGAATTATTGCGGTCGATAGCAAGGGTATTATTCACAAAAATCGAGAAAATCTAAATACCGAAAAAAAGATGTTACTAGAAATGACTGACGGTTTCGAAGGTAGTTTATCAGATGCGATTGTTGAAGCCGATATATTTATCGGGGTATCAAAACCAAAGATATTAACTGAATCTATGATCAAAGCTATGGCAAATAATCCAATAATTTTTGCCCTAGGCAACCCCGAACCCGAGATATTGCCAGAACTTGCCCTAAAAGCCGGCGCAGCTATTGTAGCAACGGGTCGAAGCGATTATCCAAATCAAGTCAATAATGTATTGGCTTTTCCGGGCGTATTTAGGGGTGCGTTGGACACCCGAACCAAAATAGATGATGCCCACAAAATAGCAGCAGCTGAAGCTATTGCCCGTGTTGTCAGGGTGCCACGACCAGACTGTGTTATACCTAGCCCATTTGATGATCGGGTTGTCCGAGTAGTATCCGAAAGCTTTTCACACTAGGCTGGTTACGTATTGTCACTAGGTCACAACGCGCATTACTTCTTCTAATGATGTATCACCCGCTATAGCCCGTAAAACGCCATCTTGGAGCAAAGTTATCATACCATCTTGAATCGCAATCTGCTCTAAGCCCTCGGCGGTAATTTCGTGAAAAGGCTTTTTTAGTTCAGCGACTAAACCGGGTGTCATAATGAGCAACTCTCGAACGGCAAACTGCCCAGTATACCCAAATGGGTTCTCCGGTGAACTACCCGGCCGATAAAAGCTAATATTATTGATATCTGGTCGCTCAACATCTGGTGGTAGACTATCTAATACTTCATGCAACCACTGCATTACTTTTTCATCAGGTTGGTATGCTTGTTTGGTGTTATCGTCTAGGCGTCGTAGAAGCCTCTGGGCTGTGACAAGCCTAATAGCTGACACTAGCAATGGGTTATCACCTACCGAGTCTAACATCCTTGTTAAAGCAGCGCAGGCTGAGCCAGCATGATAGGTAGACAAAACTAGATGCCCAGTTAGTGAAGACTGTAGAGCCGTTTTAGCTGTATCATTGTCACGAATTTCACCAACCATCACGACATCAGGGTCTAGCCGTAAAACCGCCCTTAATTTTGTAGCAAAGGCATTTTCGTTTTCTTTTGAATCGACAGGTATCTGAGTAATACCAGCTATGTTATATTCGACTGGGTCTTCTAGGGTAATGATTTTACGCTCTGGGTTATTTAGCTCATTTATGATGCTATATAGGGTAGTGGTTTTACCTGAACCAGTGGGCCCCACTATTAGAACCAATCCGTTGGGGTGACTAATAATGTCGTTTATTATTTCACGCTCATCTTCTCGAAAATCAAGCCTGCTAAGCTGCATAAGATCGGTATTGAGGTTAAATAAACGCATGACTGCATCCATACCATGAACAGTTGGTACTGTTTCAACACGCAAGTTGATCGTTACGCTTGAGCCATCTGCCAGATTAAATGTTCTATTGATATGCCCGGTCTGAGCATCATCACTGTTTGTCGACACGTCTGCAGCACTTGCCAAACTTGATATAATATAACGATATTTTTCATTACTAAGGTTAGCGACTGGGTGCAAAACACCATCAACCCGAAAACGAATACGCGATCCATCCTGCTCTGATTCAAGATGAATATCAGAAGCTTTTAGCTTGTAGGACTGCTGAACAATATATGCCAACATATCATCTGGACGCACACTACTTAATGTTTTGGATACTTCATCGATCTGTTCTTGTTGGTCATCGGACGATAAGCTTATCTCTTGATAAACGATTTCTTTGGGTGGGTCGTATCGGCGCATTAGCTCACGATAACCAACATCTGATATTAAGCTAAATGTAACATTTTGGTCAGCAAAACGTTGCCGTAGATCAGCCATGGTTGATTGTGAGGTGGTATTTGTTACGCCAAACTTAATATTGTAATTATCAGTTATAAGTGGAACGGTTTTTAGCCTATACAGCTCCTCAACCGTCAATATGTCTGGGTATAGTTCTAGCTCACGAATAGATGTGTCAAAATATGACATATTCAATATGCCAGCCCTGCGCTGAGTGCTTTGTTCGTCAAGTCTACGAGCTTCGTCAATCATACATAAAACAGTATAGCAAAATGTTTATGTTAATGAAGAATTTTTATCAACATAAAGTGATATGATATTGAGGTGATAAATATAAGTTTGATATTGCCAGATATTCGGAGTACCCACAACGTTGGAAGCATATTTCGAAGTGCAGAAATATTTGGCGTAAAACATATATACATATGTGGCTATACACCATATCCTCATATTGACAATGACACAAGACTACCGCATATAAGCAATAAATTGAACAATCAAATATCAAAAACCGCCCTAGGGACCGAAAAATTAGTACCGTTTTCAGTCTATAATTCTCCCATGTTAGCTATTGAACAGGCTAGATCAGATGGAAATACAATAATCGCTCTAGAACAAAGCCCAAAAAGTACAATACTATACAACTTTAAACCACCAACAAATATTGCTATCATCCTAGGCAGAGAGGTAGACGGCGTAGATGAAACCATACTAAGCGTAGTTGATGAAATTATAGAAATACCACAAATAGGCACAAAAGAAAGTTTAAATATTTCTTCGGCTACCGCAATAATGTTGTACGATATATATACAAGAAACAATATTCATGAGAATAAACAAACAATATAAAAATAGTAACACTCTGTATTCACTGATTATATTAGCGGTGACGTTCACTGTGTCGGTCGTGTTTATGTTGTCTATCACCATTAAACACAGCAAAGCGCTAGAGGTGAATGAAATAATAAACCAGTCAAATGACGAACGTATAAAATTTAATATTAAACCATTGTCTGTGGATGAAAAACTAATGTCGGCAGCTCAAACTAAAGCCGAAGATATGGCTAAAAATCATTATTTTTCACACAACACACCCGATGGCGCAGCGCCATGGAAATTAATTTCTGATAAAGGCTAAAACTATTCAGAAGCAGAAGAAAACTTGGCAATCACAAACCAATCTGCCAAGGATATAGTAGATGGTTGGCTAAACAGCCCGACACATCGTGATAATCTACTAAATGCAAACTATGACACAACTGGTGTTGGGATGGCGACTTTCGGGGACTATGAAAACTATAAAAACACGACAGTAGTTGTAGCATTTTATGCCAAATCAGACCCTCGACAGGTTTCGGCAGACAAAACTAACAAACAGCCAACTCATCCCGCCGGCGAATTGGTAATAGCAAAAAAGCCAGATACCATCATAGGCAAATATCTGCTTATGATTTGTGTAACGATATCTGTTATTGCGATTTTATATGTTGTGATAAAAGCTACACACAAAAACAAGAACAAAACCAAAAAATTGCCACGCAACAAAAAAAACTAGTTTAGCTTTGCATTGTTTTCGCCCAATATTGCATTTATCTCGTCAATAATTTCTGGGCCCGGGTCTATTTTTTGTGGTAGTTTTATAGCCTGCTTGTTCTCGCCCAATATCAACACAGCCTCGGTGTCCCCTGGATATTTATCGATAATGAACTTTATGTCTAGTAAGTGATTGGTTTTATCGCTATCTAATATGCGGATATATAGCTTCTTTGGCTTATTGTTGGGTTGTATCGTCTGGCCACTTGGCGGTGGGCTTTTTGGGTCTTTTCTGTATCCTTTTCTAGGCTTAGCAGAAGTTAATGCTACCTTGGAGCCTGTCGACTGATAATTTTTTGCTTCACTTATATCAACTGACCTGGCTGAATCGACTAATATTTTTGCATCTGACATTTTTGTGCCCATTTTATCTAAACCATTGATTTTGCCAGATACAATAAGTATTTTCTCCTTGCTCCAAACATCTTCCGTTTCCTTAAATGCATTTGGGAATACGACTAGTTCTCGCTCATCACCATAAATATCTTCCAGTTTAACAAAAGCCATTGGCTGTCCGTTTTTGGTTGTTATTTGCCTAATATCATTGATCGTTCCACCCACAATCGCCTGCTTATTATCATTGTCACTTGTAATAAGCGACAATGGTATTGTTTGCTCGCTTAATAGCGTTTCATATGCTTCCAGTGGGTGACTAGATAAAAATAGCCCAAGCAGTTCACGCTCCCACTGCAAATATTCATGCTCGCTATATCGACTAGTAGATGGTATATCAATTTTTAACTTTGGTAGCTCAACAGCATCGCCAAACAAATCAGTTTGACCAGCCGCTACTTCTTTATTAAATTTGGCTCCCATCGCTAATATGGCATCTAGATTTTCTAACATCGCTCCACGGTCACCAAACCTGTCGAGTGCCCCACTCCTGACCAAGCTTTCCCATACTTTGCGATTTACTAACCTGCCATTAACCCTACTCAAGAAATCACTCAATGAGCTATACGGCCCTGATTCATTTCTCACTCTAATTATCTCAGCGGCACCACCATGGCCAACATTTTTTATTGCGTCGAGCCCAAATCTTATCTGGGGGACTTCATCTGCTCCGTGGGGAACGACTGCAAATTCATGAAATGATTGATTGACATCTGGCGGCAAAACCTTTAAGCCCATATGTTTGCATTCTGATATTTCTATCGCTAATCTATCGGTATCATTGAAATCACTTGTCATAAGAGCAGCCATAAATGCAGCTGGATAGTGCGCCTTGAGATAGGCTGTCCAATATGACACCAGAGCATAGCAAGCAGCATGACTTTTGTTAAAACAATAAGCTGCAAAATCTTCTAGCTGTTTCCAAAATACCTCCATCAAATCTTTATCGATACCACTATGTTTTTGGCCACCTTCGATCATTTTATCTTTCATTTTGGCCATCATGGCAGCATTCTTTTTACCGATAGCTTTTCGCAAAGTATCAGCTTCGCCACCCGTAAAACCACAAACCTCTTTACTTATTTGCATAACCTGTTCCTGATAAACAAGTACACCATAAGTGTTTTTTAGGGCACTTTCCATAGTCGGATGCATATATATTATTTCTCGCTGGCCATGTTTTCGACCGATGAATTCATCGATAAACTGCATTGGACCTGGCCGATAAAGAGCTACCATAGCTACAATATCCTCAAAGACTGATGGTTGTAGATCCCTCAAATATCGTTTCATTCCAGCCGATTCAAGTTGAAATACGCCAGTACTGTCGCCCCGACCCAATAAATCGTAAACCGATTTATCATCTAGAGGGATTGATCCAATATCAATATCCTTGCCATATACTTTTTTAATGATTCTTAAAGCATTTTTTATGGTTGTTAAATTTGATAGGCCCAAAAAGTACATTTTTAATAGGCCTAGTTCTTCTATTGGACCCATTGGATATTGAGTTGAAACTACACCTTTTTGGGCCATTTCAAGCGGAACAAACTTGACAATATCATCTGGTGCAATAACCACGCCGGCGGCATGAACACCATGACTTCGTATAGTACCCTCTAGTCTGACCGCCATATCAAAAACCATTTTTGATTGCGGATTCTGTTGATATTCTTTTTGAAGATCAGAACTTTCTTTTAAAGATATTTCAAGTGGCTGGTGACGGCCTTGAATTGGCGGAGGAATAAGTTTGGCTATTCTGTCAGCTTCAGCATATGGTACTTGCATCACACGTGCAACATCTTTCACTGCAGCTCTAGCTGCCATTCGGCCAAATGTTACAATATTTGCAACTCGGTTTTTGCCATATTTTTCGACACAATATTGTATAACTTCGTCGCGTCTAGAATCTTGGATATCAATATCTACATCAGGCATACTGATACGATCAGGGTTTAAAAATCTTTCAAATAGCAGATCGTATTTGAGTGGGTCTAGTTCGGTTATTTTGAGTGCATATGCAATAATTGATCCAGCCGCTGAGCCACGGCCTGGGCCAAAAACTATCCCTTGGTCTTTACCCCATTTTATAAAATCCCAAATAATTAAAAAATAACCATTGAAACCCATTGAATCAATAATACCCAGCTCAAATACCGCACGTTCGGCAACAACTTTTGGCAACAAAGCTTCGATTTCAGCATGATTCATGCTGGATGCTTTTTTGGGATCAATGCCAGCATAAGCAACTGCTAGACCACTGTAAACTAGTTTGTCTAGGTAGCTTTTTTCTGTTTCATTTTCTGGAACAGGAAACTTTGGAATAAGTATTTTCCCGAGTTCTATGTCTACATTACACCTATCGGCAATTTCTTTTGTATTTGTTATCAATTCAGGATGTTCACTTCCCCATCGATTAATAAGTTCATCTGCTGATTCGACATGTAATGGAAAATCTTTAAGCGTCATCCTTTTTTCATCTGATAAATACGAACCTGTACCCACACATAGTAATATCTCATGAGCATCTTGATCTTCGTGTTTTAAATAATGCGCATCACAAGTTACCACTGCTTTTATGTCAAGCTTTTTGGCTAACCTTAAAACCTGGGTGTTTATCAACTCTTGCTCTTGACTATGCAAAGGGTTGGTTGGATGGCCATGGTCCTGAACTTCGAGATAATACCTATCACCAAATACACTTTTATACCACAAGGCGACTTCTTCTGCCTGTTTAAGCTGGCCTTGTTTTAAGGCACTTCCAACTTCGCCACTCATACAGGCACTTAAAACTATCAAACCTTCGTTGTGTTTCTCTAGTAAATCATGATCAATTCGCGGATGATAATAAAAACCGTCTAGATTAGCCTTGGTTGATAGTTGCATAAGATTTTGATAGCCGATATTGTTCATGGCCAAAAGAATAAGATGATAACGATTTTTATCCTTTGCCGGCTCTTTGTCTGTATGTTTTCGCATTGCAACATAGGTTTCTAAACCAATAATTGGCTTTATGCCACGGGCTTTGGCTTCTTTGTAAAATTCTATTGTCCCAGACAGTGTCCCATGATCTGTCATAGCAACAGCTTCCATGCCATCCTCTTTTACTTGATCAAGTAATGGGCCTATTTTTGTTAGCCCATCTAGCAAACTATACTGAGTATGATTATGAAGATGAACATAAGAAGATGGTTTGATAGTGTCTAGTTTTGAGCCCATTTTCCCCCGCATATTTTTAGTTTACGTATTTATATTATAAAACCACAGAGCATCTGTGGCTTTATAAATTGATGTAATATTAACCTATTTTTTCAAATAAGTTATTAAGTTATCTTTTGCTCTATTGGCTTGATTGATAGCTTTATCTAGATGTCGGTCATCTGCCTCTCCGTGGACTACGGCACGATAGACATCCTTTGCTTTGTATTCTGCCTGTTTTGCCTGGTCGATTAGCTTGTCTAGACCGTCGCTAGCACTTCCCTTAAAATCATTTGCTTTATCGATTGCAATTTCAATTGCATCAGCCAAGCTTGCCTGAGCTTCACCATATTTAACATATAATTTTTCTTTAAATCTAGCACTAGCTTTGGCAATATCTTGACGCGTTTCTTTACCGCTTTTAGGGGCTAACATAATACCTCCAACCACACCCGCAGCAAAACCAACTAGACCAGCAATTGTCACATTTCGCACATCTTTATAGATTGACATATAAACTCCTTTTCATTAACGTTTAAACATTCCTGCTATAGTTTGAATAACTCCTGCAGGACTAGCGTATTTCTTGACAGTATTGCTAGCTTCGGCAATATTTTGCATAGTTTGCTCAGCTTGATCAACAATAATATCAGATTTTTTAACAAGCTTTATTAGCAGTACAGACAGAATTATCGCTAACACTAAAAAAATAAACAAAGTTATTGATAAAATAATCACCAAAATATCAAATGAATCCATACTATGTACAATACAATAGTTTAGTATTTAAGTCTAGATATCAAATAATTTCTAAATTCTTCTTTCAATTCATCATCAACTAATCCATGATCAACAACAGCCTGTAGGTAACTTGCCTTGTCGCCTGCATCATGGCATATACCTTCTATTAACTTTCCGGATACTCGGCCAACTTTTGCTAGTTCGTTGATACTATCAGCCAAGACAATTTCCCCACCATGGCCGATCTTTTCTTGTGACACTATCGGCAGAATCTCTGGGGTTAATAAATAACCACCAACAGCCGCATAAAGAGATGGTGTATTCTTTGGACCTGGTTTTTCAACAAATTTATTTATATCAAATAGACCAGGCTCAAGCTCTGTTACATCCGCCATACCATACTTAGTAGTAGCTTCGGGTTTTACCTCAATAAGCGAAACAACACACTTGCCTGTATTTTGGTAAACATTTAACATTTGTTTAGCGTGTGGTACGTTGCTTCTAAAAAACTCATCGGCAAATAGCATAAAGAAAGGTTCGTCTTTGCCAAGAAGATGAGAAGCGTTTAGTAGTGGCCTAGCATTGCCTTTTGGTATACCCTTTTGTCTTAGGTAAATAAAGTTAGCCATTTCGGCTATATCACATATCTGATCCGCAAGCTTGTTTTTACCTTTATTTCGTAGTTCGTTCTCTAGTTCGTAACTACGATCAAAGTGGTCTTCGATGGCTCGCTTGGTACTACCAGTGACAATTATAATCTCTGTTACACCACTCTCAACTAGCTGTTCAACTATTATCTGAATAACGGGCTTGTCAATAATGGGTAGCATTTCTTTCGGCATAGCTTTAGTTTGTGGCAAAAACCTAGTCCCTAAACCTGCAGCTGCTATTATTGCTTTGGTTGGAAGTTTGTAATCTTGCTGTGCCATTGATACCTTTCTATGATATTAATCTATATCCCAAGTTGTTTTTTTAGTATCTGTTGAACTTTGCCGGGATTGGCTTTGCCCTTGCTTGCTTTCATGACCTGGCCAACCAAAAAGCCTATTGCTTTGAGTTCGCCATTTCTAACATCATCAGCAGCTTTGGTGTTTTCAGATATTATTTGTTCGATAATCATAACAAGCTCTGACTCATCTGAAACCTGCAGTAGGTCTTTAGATCTAGCGATTTGCTCTGGATCGTGACCTGTTTTTATTGATTCTATCAAGACCTCTTTGGCGGCGGTAGAGCTGAGCTTATCTTCGTCAACCAGTGAAGCTATTTTAACCATCGACGGGACTGCGGTCGATATTTGTCTCAAATTTATGTCATGTGTAATAATTAAACGTTGCAGTTCACCAGTTAGCCAATTGGCAATAGTTTTTGCTGTAAGATTGTCATGACTTTCTATAACTAGCCTCAAAATATCGGCCATTTCCGGCTCTTCGATAACCGTAACAACCTGTGCAGTCGACAAACCAAGACTCATAAATTTATCTCTTAAAGATGATGGCAGCTCAGGCATAGTGTTGGTAGCTTCACTGACAACATGACGATCAACCCGAATTGGCGGTAAATCAGGGTCAGGAAAATATCGATAATCATGGGCGTCTTCCTTTGTTCGTTGACTAAAGGTTTTTTGTTTTGCATCATCCCAACCACGTGTTTCTTGAACTATCTTTTGTCCTTTTTCTAGCAGTTCAATTTGACGCTTTATCTCGAATTCAACCGCTTTTTCGACCGACTTAAAACTATTTAGATTTTTTGTTTCACTACGGGTACCTAAAACTAATGGGTCTGAGCTGACACTAACATTAATATCAAAACGCATATTTCCCTGAAATAAATCTGCTTCTGACACATCAGCATACTTCATAAGTAAATACAGTTCATGAACATAAGCTTTGGTTTCAGCAGGGTTATGCATGTCTGGCTCAGAAACAATTTCAAGCAATGGAGTTCCCGCTCTATTCAAATCAACAAGACTGTAATCACAACCTTCAGGGTGTGTACTTTTCCCAGCATCTGCCTCTAAATGAGCCCGAGTTATTCTAACATTGACAAAACTACCATCACCGAGTGGAGCTTTAACTAGACCTCTACCAACTATTGGCCTCTCAAACTGAGTAATTTGATAGCCGAGGGGTAAGTCTGGATAAAAATAGTGTTTGCGATCAAAATGACTTATTTCGGCTATTTCAGCATTCAACGCTAATCCAGCTCTTATAGCAAGATCAACCGCTTTACTGTTCAATACCGGCAAGGCCCCGGGCATTCCTAGGCAGAGTGGTGATATTAATGTGTTTGGTTTAGCATCTCGGGCATCATTGCCTACTCCAGAAAATAGCTTGGTCTTTGTCTTTAGCTGGACATGACACTCGACTCCAATTGTTGGCAAATATTTACCATTAACAAGATATTTTTCCACTACCATACTCCCAAATCTTTAAAGGTCAAATAATATCCCCGTAGGGCATTGTGAGTACTTTTTTCAGTTGGCTTATAGTTTGGCTCATGAACTAGCTTATTGCGCATTTTGTGTGCCGCCCAAACCTCATCACGATGCTTAAGTCTTGTTTTTGCAGAAACCAATCTTTCGCCCATAGAGTTACCTTTAAACGCCAAACATTTCAAAGCTTCGTCAAGAAGTTTGTCGGCATGAATAATACTCAATGTTCGAGTTTTTTCATCTTTATACAATTCGGATATATCAGCCCACTCTTGAATAAAATATTTTTTATCTATACCTCTAGGCACATGTTTAGAATTAAGCATGATCAATGACATAATTGTCACAGCAAGCACAATAATAACTATAAGCATTGTCACAGTCATATGTTTATTTCCTGAAATGCAGCAGCAATATTAAGTAAATCTTTATCTTTATGTTGTGGCGCCATTAATTGTAAGCCTACAGGTAAATTATCAACAAAACCGGCTGGAACGCTAATAGCTGGAATACCGACCAAATTAACCGCTACGGTCATTATGTCGGCCAAATACATCTGGAGTGGATCATTAACATTTGCTCCAAGCTTAAAGGCTGTCGTTGGGGCTGTTGGTCCTAGCAAGAAATCTACCTGTTTAAATACATCATTGAATTCATTTATAAGTTTTGTTCGAACAGTCTGGGCTTTCTTGTAATACGCATCATAATAGCCACTACTCAAAACATATGTCCCAATCATAATACGACGTTTGTTTTCATCAGCAAACCCACGTTCTCTTGATAGCTCATAAGATTCTTCAATATCTACCGCATCGCTGGCAGTCAATCCAAATCTCTGACCATCATAGCGACTTAAATTGCTACTAACCTCGGCCGGTACAATAATATAATAACAAGCAAGTGCAAGATTCAAAGAAGGCAAGCTAACCTCAACAATATCAGCTCCAGATTTTTTTAGCTTTTCGATACTATTTTTTATACAACTCGCAACTTCTTTATCTAGTCCTTTTGTGAAATACTCTTTAATGACACCGATTTTTTTGCCTTTTAGGCTAGGGTTCAATTTATCATAAGGCTCATCGCATCGTTTAATGGTAGTGCTGTCAAACTGATCTTGGCCACTCATAACTTCTAGTACAACTGCCGCATCTTCTACGGTTTTAGTAAGTGGACCTATGACATCAGTTGAGCTAGCCATAGCAACAACACCATACCTGGAAACTAAGCCATAGGTTGGTTTCAGCCCAACGACACCACAAAAACTAGCTGGTAGCCTGATCGAACCACCAGTATCTGTCCCCAGGGCAAATGGCACTATACCTAGTGCAACGGCAGCTCCAGAACCACCGCTGCTACCACCAGGAACTCTAGATTTATCATAGGGGTTTAATGTCGGACCAAATGCACTATTTTCGGTAGATGAACCATGAGCAAAAGAATCTAAATTTGATTTGGCAACTAATATCGCCCCCTCGGCCTCCAGCTTGTTGATAGCAGTTGACTGAAATGGGGCTACAAAGGGTTCAAGGATCAAGCTAGCAGCTGAAGTTGGCGCGCCAAAGGTCAAAAAATTGTCTTTAGCAATAAAAGGAACTCCTGCTAACTTACCAATATTTTCGCCTTTTTGAACTCTTTTATCTATGTCTGAGGCTTTCTTAAGTGCACTTTCTCTTAATACAGAAAGTACACTGTGGTAGTCATCATTTTTTTCTATATTTTCAAATGCTTTTTCGACTAAACTAGTGGCTGTAGCTTTACCAGATTCCACATCTTGGGCCAATTGTTTTACAGAAAGCCAGCTCATCCAATCATCCTTTTGACCTTAAATTTCTTTTCCTGAATAGCTGGAGCGTTTTTCAACAAAGATTGCTGATCGGTTCCATAATCAACTAAGCTATCGGTTCGCATCACATCGACCAGGCCAGTAACCTGGCTGGTTGGCTCTAAACCAGAAACGTCAACTGATTGTAGTATTTCAACATATTCAACAATTGCTGACAATTCTGACTTGTATTTGGCGATCTCGTCTTTTGTCAACTTTAGACGACTCAGTTTTGCTAACTTCAGTATTTCTTCATCGGTAAATTTACTCATTACTATAGTATAAACCAAACTCATTTATGAAAAAAATACAAATTACATTTTATTTTTTATATCAGATATAAGATCGCGCAGATCGGCTGCTTTTTCAAATTCTAGGTTAGCACTGGCGATTTCCATTTGAGAAGTTAGGTCTTTGACAAGTGTCGGATATTCGTCTTTTGGTATCTTATTGAGGTTGATTTTGGCACTTTTTGCTTCGCGACTTTCCGAACCTACTTCAGCGCGCAAACTTTCACCAATCTGTTTATTGATACTAGTTGGCGTAATGCCATGTTTCGTGTTATATGCCTGTTGAATTTCACGTCGCCTATTAGTTTCGTCTATGGCTAGCTTCATGCTTTTTGTCACATGATCACCATACATAATAACCATACCCTGTTCATGTCTGGCTGCACGGCCAATAGTTTGGATCAGGGCTGGCCCACTCCGCAAGAAGCCTTCTTTGTCAGCATCCAATATTGCCACCAAACTGACCTCGGGCAGGTCTAGGCCTTCACGAAGTAAATTTATACCAATAAGCACATCATAAATACCAAGTCTTAGATCACGCAAAATGTCTGTTCTATCAAGTGTATCAACATCACTATGTAAATATTGAACTTTAATATTCAGCTCTTCCAAATATTCTGTTAGATCTTCGGCCATGCGTTTTGTTAAAGTTGTAACCAAGACCCGCTGGTTTTTAGCCGTCCTGTCACGGATCTCTGCAATTAGGTCATCCACCTGACCATCTACTGGTCTAACAACTATTTGAGGGTCAAGCAAGCCTGTAGGTCGTATAACCTGCTCTATGGGCTTAGGAGAGTGTGATAGTTCATATTCAGCAGGGGTAGCTGATACATATATTGCCTGGTTAATATGACGTTCAAATTCACTAAATGTCAACGGCCTGTTATCAAGCGCACTAGGCAACCTAAAGCCATGCTCTACTAGTACTTCTTTTCGTGCCCTGTCTCCATTGTACATACCCCTAACCTGTGGCAATGTCATATGACTTTCATCGACCAGCAATAAATAATCGTCTGGATAATAATCAAGTAGTGTGGCAGGTTGCTCACCTGGCTCGCGATTGGTCAGATAACGACTATAGTTTTCTATACCCTTAACAGACCCGGTTTGCTCCATCATTTCCAAGTCATATTTTGTTCGTTGCCCTATGCGCTGTGCTTCAATATATAAGTTTTGCTCATTAAAATATTTTAAACGTTGCTCAAGTTCGGATTGGATGTTACCTAATGCGAGTTTTAGCTTGTCCTGTGGTGTAACATAATGACTACTTGGATATATTTTATAGCTGTCAAGTTTTGCTTCTATTTCGCCTGTTAATGGATTTATACGAGTAATACGATCAATTTCGTCACCAAAAAACTCTATCCTATAGGCAGCCTCTTCGCCAGCTGGCAAAACGTCAACCACATCACCATGAACCCGAAAAGTGCCTCGACCAAAAGCAATGTCATTTCGTTGATACTGGATATCTGTTAATTCTCGCAAAAAC
>CAYQBK010000037.1:0-1977 GCA_964415715.1 uncultured Candidatus Saccharibacteria bacterium | reverse complement strand
AGGTTACTATGCCGATACTGACACGGGTCGCTTTATGCCAGATGGTGTTCATTGGCAATTGTTACGCCAAGCAGTCTTGATGAGGCTTAAAGATAAAGCAACAAACCAAGAAGTAGCCGACTTTCTTAACGACGCAAACTTCAGTTTTCGTAAAAACCAAGACGACCCTTACAAAAAAGCGAAGATGGACAAGAAAACTGTCGCTACGATGTTTGCTGACCCATTTTATACAGGTGCTTACAAATATGGTGATAACCTCGCCAACCTAAATGATACTTATAACTTCTTGCCACTTATGACGCCCGACGAGTTCATTGCACTTAGCCGTAATATGTCAGATAGCTTTAATCAGAAGTTTATAGGACGAAGCAATGTCTCTCAAAAGCTAGAGTTTGGCTTACTACGTGAGAAAGTTATTTGCGATTTCTGTGATAGGATTATGACGTTTCAACGCACACGAATTAAAAGGGGTAAGAATGCTGGTAGTTGGCTACTTAGTTTCTATTGTCGCAACAAAGAGTGTGTACGACACGATGACGACGAAGCAATCAGGTTATACGGACATAAGCTATCAAAAGGTATTCGTGTTAAGTTTTTGACTGCTCATATTGAATGGACGTTACGCCATATGACAGCCAACGTTTTAGAGGCTCACAAGCAGTATGTTAGTCGTATTGAAAAACAGGTGGCGATAGACACCGAGATAGCGAAGCGAAAACTAACAGAGGCAAAGGCTGAGTTGAAGCGTCAAAAAGATATGTACTCGAAGTATCAGACCTTTCAGGTTGAAGACCCCGATACTTACAAAAAGCACCACGCTGGCAAGCTAGAGTTTCATCAAGCTCAAATCAACGCCACTAATGCGAGCATAACCTCACTACAGAAAGAACTCGACGATTTACGCCAAGCTTTGCCTACTCGTGAAGAGTTTGTTGAACTTATCCATTCGTATCTTGAAACGATACTAAATACGCACGATTTGGTTGAAGAAGACGCAGTGTACCGTGAGCTTGTGTTGAACCTACGTGCAAATGATAACTCTGTATCTGTTATAAAGCTCAATCCACCATACGATATGATGGTGGATTTAAGCAAAAATACTTCTTGGTCGGGGTGAAAGGACTCAAACCTTCGACCTCACGGTCCCAAACCGCGCGCGCTATCAACTGCGCCACACCCCGAAAACATAGTTATCATAACAGATTGAACAAATTTATAAAAGTATTTTGATGCTATTCTTCAATGATAATCCGTAGTTGTTGTATCGATAAAGCTAAGCCATTTTCAGGGTTTACTTCAACAATGACCCCGTTGATTTGACTAGGTCCAGTTAGTTCAATATTTAGTTTAGTTTTTTTACCTGTTTTCCACCAGCTTATGACATCTTCGTATTTAGCGCCCAACGAAGCATCTAGTTTGCCACACATGCCAACATCAGTTATATGTGCCGTACCCGCTGGTAATACCCTACAGTCCGCTGTAGGAGTATGCCAGTGGTCACCAACTACTGCAGTCACCTTACCATCCAAATAATGCCCCATAACAACTTTCTGGCTAGATAAGTCTCCGTGAATATTTACAATCGACGCTACAGGTTGAGTAGCATCAATGATTTTTACTATTTCATCGGCTGCTTCGAGTGAATTTGTAAACATATCGTTAGCTTTATCAGGATACACGGTTCCCATAATAGATGCTACCAGTACATTGCCTGCTGGTGAACTGATGAGTTTATATATTGGGAAGTGTCGGCCTAGTGTATTGAACGGAGCTGTGACAGCCCTGCCAGCATCTGCAACCAACCTCATAGTGTCAGGTCGTTCAAATGTGTGATTACCACCAGTAAATCCATCAACGCCATGTGAACGAAGCTCATTATAGTGGCTAGTACTCAAACCCTTGCCATGGGATACATTTTCAGCCTGAGCAATTACAATATCTAGGTCATATTTGACACGTATATTAGACAAATTATCG
>CAYQBK010000036.1:0-5269 GCA_964415715.1 uncultured Candidatus Saccharibacteria bacterium | reverse complement strand
ATAACTCAACTCTGCCACCAAATAGCCTGTCATATGTACTAGATTGTAAGGCATTGTTTATAGTGGCTAATTTTTCTAAAACAGATACTCGTAAGCGCGGCTCTGCCGGCACCCCAGCCACTGGGTTAACCGTTGCTGGGTTTGGCCGCGAATAGTAGCTTTGGCCAGCAATACCATAGCTATACACACCCGCGGTTGGCTCGTTATAGTATTTTGATGAGGTGTCTATAGGTATAGCTTTATAATCACCCTTAATAGCCCTCAACTCGTCAAAACTAGCAACTTTCGAAATATACACACTCATTATTAAACCACAGGTTACAACGAAATGATTAATTGACTTGACTTATGCAAAATCCCTGCCCCACCTGAACTATTTCGACCGTCTAAAACAGATTTTTCTGCCGTCTATGTATCAACAGATACCTTTCTGTCAGATAAAATCAGTTTTAAATCGTCCGAAACTAGCTCAGACTGAAACTAGGTTTTGTATAAGTCAAGTTAATGTGTACTGCTTTTTGGGTTCTTCAACAATGCGCAGAGATGTTTGTGTTACATTATCAGAGTCAATGCCACTTAATTGTCCTTGAAGAGAAAACAGGGTATCCTTAGCTTCTCTTCTTGTAGAACAATGAACCACCATAATATCCTCCAATCCTTGACTAGACTCTACAGTCACAACAACAGCAAAAGTAGTTCGTTCATCAATCTTCTTCTCTAGCGCAGCTAGCTCAGCAACTATCTGGTTAATAGCTACCGGGGAAGACGAAAGACCTCTTAGCTCCGCTATTAAGCTAGTGCCTACCCCAGCTATTGGTACGTCCGGCCGCTGCATCTCAAGTACTGCTTTATTCTTTGGAACATACGTTTTAGAGTTTAAAACCAATACCTCGCTAATTCCACATTCTTTAGCTAGTTGACAAGTAACGTCGACCGAGCCCAAGAAACCACCAGTTGTACCATCACTCAACTTATCACGCTGCTTATTGCCCCTGTCATCAAGTTCGTATTGTCCATCTGTGCCAATAACGTACATTCGAGGTATATCATATATGTAAATTGGTCGTAACTTATGGCCATCTTCTTTATCAGGGACCCAGCCAACTAACACCAAATCACCTTCTGGCTGTGAATCAGTAACAAGTTCTTTATTTTTTGTTAATTTATCCTGAGAGTATTTGGCGACATTGGGTTTAAAACCCTGCATACGCTCAATGACCTGCAATGTAACACCATACTCCGTTGCCTCAACTTGAGAGAAATCACCTAACCCTAAAACATTACAGGTATCATCAAGTTCTGGTAGTTTATTAGGATTATTCGATGTCTTACTGATTTTTCGATGTCTGGTCGCAGAAACAACAATTGGCGCATCACCCGAAGTTTCGACTGCTCTCAGCAACAAGGCTGCTGTTAAAGCCGCCTGCCCAGCAGGGCACAAAATGGCTCTTTTCTCTCATACTCAGACAGATCATCATCATACTGATCACCAATACCTAACTCAAAAGCGATTTTTCTGAGCCCTTCTTCTTGCTGCTCACTAATTGTCCCGGTTAATACAGTCTGATCCCGCTGTGCAGTTGACCCTGCCAAAACCAAACTTGACAATTGTTCACCTGCAAATAGCTGACGAGCTTCTTCTAGCCCACGTCTACATCTATCATCATATGATTCTCTTGTGCTTGGATAATCTCCAGATGCTCCTGGTTCTGTCATATCTTCCTCCTAAAGTTATCTAATGTTATATATTTTACTGCTTATTACCATTTATTGTCAAGTATGTTTTCTGGCTAGCTAGTTTAGATATGATTTCGTTAGGGCTGTAAGTTTGACGGGTAGTAGAGACTTGTGAATATGTTGTCTTTTTGCCTCTTAGTGAGTTTAGGGTGTCCTCGAGCCGTCCTGAAGATTGATCAATATTCAGATTAGCAGAGCTTGGTTCAGGATGGTATTCATTTGTTTTATGCAAAACCTTTGGTTCATCTACATTATTTGGAGTAGGCAACATCGACTTATCCATCACTGATTGCGCATTGGAAATCTGATCGCCAGATGAAATTGACTTTGCTTTATCTAAAGATAGTCCAGCCTGTGTTGAAGTTTTACGTAAGTCAAGTTTATCGTTATCGGGAGAGTATTGTTTACTCATTTCTGCGCCACTATTTTTATGCCCTAGTTGGCTGGTTGTAGGTTTATCATACATATAACTACCAGAGATTTTTAAATCATCACCACCAGATACTGTCTTGCGAATATCTTCACTACTACTTGCTGTATTGGCCTTTTGTAACGATAGCGCATCCTGTAGATCAACTTTGCTGGACTGATGTTCAGGTAGATCGGAGCTCCTATTTAGGTCCAATTTACTAGACTTACGCAAAACCTCGGCTTGCTCTGAGCTAATTTCGGACGAGACAGAAGTAGTTTTATCTGACGAAGAGGTGCCCGTAGGCACATTGACGGCAGAAAAACTATTTGTGTCCGAACGAAATAGTTCAGGCGGGCTAGGGATTTTGCGTAAGTCTAGTTTATGCTCAGGTTTAGTGCTTGCTCCAAATATTGGCATATTAAAGTCGGCATTGTCATTTGTAGTAGTTTTTGATTTTTTACGATTCAAAATCCTCGCCCCAATATAGGTAGAACCCACCGCAGTCAGAGTTGATATAGCATATTTTAGCCTATGTTTTTTTGAATATTTTTTAGCCTGATTTATCATAGTGTTTGTGTCAATATTCTTTTCTGTTGCAGAAACTCCAACGTCCGTTGTAGGAATATTGTGAGGGGTATTGTTAATTGCCGAGCTAGTGTTTTTATGAGGTTGGGCTTGTGTATTGTGCCGTATGTCAAACCAGTTGAACACAACCAAAAACAAATTCACAAATGAAAAATATAATACTAGATTTTCAATATTCATAAGACCCCTGCCTATACTAAACATTGAGCTAGTATTGACAGAAAACGAACCAATTGAACCAATAATAAACACTAGTATCAGCCAGCTAGAAAATACTAGTATTTGATACGACCAAAATCTAACGGTGTATATCAACCCCGAAAATAACATAACAACCGCTGCTACTAAACCTGCAATACCAGCCATTTTAGTAAAGTTCCGACCGTTTGCACTAAAAAACATAAACAATGACAAACCAGCCAACAAACCAACTACAATAATTGGTATCAACATGCCTATTTGACTATCGGAAACAAATTTTTTGATCAAACCCCAAACATATATGCCAACAAAAGGTAGCAAAAACAGCATGCAAATCAAACTTATCGGCGCACCAAAAAAAGTGACTCCATCTGGTATCGATATAGTGCCTCTGTCTTTTAGCAAAACAGCCCAAATAGTAAATGGCAAGCTAACAAAAAACAGTGCCGAACAATACGCAACCACATGTTTGTGAGGTTTGATATTTGACATAAAACTCAAGCACATAGTAACAGCAAATAATAAAAGTATAAGCCAGTTCAACGTAGCGCTAGACACCTAATAACCTCACAATCTTTCTTTCTGTAGTGTAAAAACTACTAGGGAATAACATCTTTTCAAACAACATCATAGGATTCTTGGCTATTTTATTTATCTGCCAAGTACGTATATCCAATGCAATATTTGATGCCAACCTTTTTTTGTATGGATAACGCCTAACTCCACTACTTGCTATTTGCTTCATATCCATGTATTTTGCACATTGATATTCGGTAAATTCACGAAACGCACCCGGATGACGCACTGCATTGTTATAGTTTGGATATGGTAAACCAAACCGTCGCAATTCGCTAACTGGGAAAAAATTCTTGCCCATACTAGAATCATAATCCAAATTTAGCAATAAACCACTAAATGCCAATGCCCTACCCTCTGCTCGTAAACAATCTTCGGCGGCAGGATTTACTCCCGCAAGAATACCAAACATAATATTGATATTTTCACCATAGTTTCGAATATATTCATCTAGTTGATCAACCGTATAAAATTTAAACTGTCTCGAATAAACAATCTTCGCGTTTATATAATCATCAAGCCAATCTTTGTCAAAATTATTTTCCTCTACCATATCAAGTGCATTAGCAATAATCTTGCGAGGTTTGGCAGTGATATTTTTTGGTGGTATTTGGCCAGCGAGCAACAACTGCAAAGAGCGCAATTTCTGGAAACCAAAATTTCCCTGGTTTGCATATTTGTTGACGCAATCAATAAAATCCTTTAGCTCGACTTCACCTGATTTGGATTCATGGGGTACGCTCAAGCTATGGTGATAAATATTTGTTTTATGCGCAATATTAAAACCATTTGATGCCATACAATCCTCCTCTTACAACTGGATTTTATCAGATATGGTCAACAATAGAAATACACTTTTTTGCGCATCTGCAAAATATACTACGCTTTTTGCGACAAACCCAGCTCTTTTTCGGCAATAGCATAAAACTCCGCCAAAGGCATATTGTTGATCAATTTTATATCTGACATGTCACCAATAGCTGCTATATTATGTCCTGCAACCCTATCAGTATTAACCATTTCGGCCTGTTCACTTTCAATATATTGCTCTAGTGTCAAATCAGCCTCGGCATCACGCTGACGAGCAACAGTTCGTGCATATCTCACCTCTACTGGCGCATCAACGTAAACCATCTTACCCCCAAGCTCTTTGATCTTTTCCGCCTCACCAATCGATCTAATACCTGTGATTATTAATCCCTGGTATTGGTCAGATTTTGATTTATACATGTCAATCGATTTATCAGCTAACACGCTAGATCCATACTTTTTTCGTAACTCTTTTGACATTGTTCGCAGCACTGGTCTTTCAACAGACCCATATTTCGCCATAGCATACTGTCTAACAATATCGCCTGTACTCACATGCAACAAGCCATATTTATCTTGCAAATAATCAGCCAGAGTATCTTTGCCACTGCCTATTGTTCCCGAAAAACCAAAAATAATCATAATATTACCTTATGTAGTCAAGTAGCTTTTTACCGTCTTTATGTTTACGAAGCTTGGCAAGTGCTTTTGCTTCTATCTGGCGAATTCGCTCCCTTGTAACATTGAACTCTTGGCCGACTTCTTCTAGTGTGTGACTTTTCCCGTCTTCAATACCAAAACGTAAACGAATAATTTTTTGTTCACGTTCGCTTAGGCTACTCAGCAAGTCTTTGACATGTTCTTTTAGTAACTGTGTAGTAGCAGATTCTTCTGGTGTGACAGTATCTTCGTCTTCGACAAAATCACCCAAAACAGAGTCTTCTTCAT
>CAYQBK010000035.1:0-5765 GCA_964415715.1 uncultured Candidatus Saccharibacteria bacterium | reverse complement strand
GCCATTTTGACATGTTGTGGCGACCGGTTGCTACAACGCGATTCAATGATACGAAGTAAGATGCAGATTTTGTATCATATTTTAGTTCTGGGCTTATGTCCTGTAGCGATTCTAGTGTGCGGGGTATGTTTACATAATCATATTAGCCGTATCTTAGTTCAATATGGCATATGCCATCATTGTCGTAAACTAGTGAATCAAATGCTACTCTGTTGGCATGTTCAATATGTGGGATATTTTATATTTCGATATTTACTATTATGACTTTTTCGTGTATTTCGTGCAGTTTTTCCACACTGGCGAGCAGGGCCATGGGGGTGTATGTTGCATGGTGACCTATATATATTGCTAAGCCTGGTACACGGGTGAGCTTTGGTTTGATTTTACGAATATTTTTTACAAAACTGGTTAGTGAGCCTTCCATTTCTTGACGTTCTTTAGTAACTATTTTTGTACCGTGTTGCCAGGTATAAATAAATACCAAAACTATTATCGCTATGATTATTGGAAACCAAGCGCCTTTTAGTATTTTCGATACATTGGACGTTGCAAATATAAGATCGATTGTTAAAAATACCGATAATATCACGCATATATAAAACATTGATTTATGCCAAATATAGCGGGCAACAATGGCAAACAGTATTGTGTCTATAGCTAATGTAGCACTGACGGCCATGCCATAAGCATTTGCTAGCTTGTCAGACGAACCAAAAATAATAACTAACAGCATGACTGCAATAAATATGAAATAATTTACAAACGGTAGGTAAACCTGGCCTGACCTAGTGTCTGATGTATGACGAATAAGCATTTTTGGCAAAAAACCTAGGTGTATGGCCTGCTGGGTTAGCGAAAAGGCACCAGATATAACAGCTTGTGACGCGATAAGTGTCGCCATAGCTGCCAGAATAACTATTGTAAATTGTATATAGTGTGGGAACAGATGCAAAAATGGATTGCTGATTGTTGCAGGGTTGTTAAGTAGTAATGCCCCTTGCCCCATGTAACATAGTATTAGGGCTGGCATAACAATAAAAAACCAGGCCCGAGCAATAGGTTTTCGACCAAAGTGTCCCATGTCAGCATAGAGTGCTTCGGCGCCGGTGATAACCAGTGTTATTGCGCTCATTGTTAAAAATGCAGTTAGGGGCTGGTGGGTTATGAATGCCAGGGCAGAGGCGGGTGACAGAGCCATGATTATACTACTATTATCGGCAATGTTTAGTGCGCCGGCTATGCCGAGAGTGATAAACCAACATAACATTATTGGTCCAAACAACTTCCCGATAAATCCTGTGCCATATTTTTGTATCCAAAACAGCCCAACCAATAAAAATATCGTTATTGGTATGACATAGTGGCCTAGCTGGGGTGTTACAACCTTAAGCCCTTCAACAGCTGATAATACCGATATGGCGGGTGTTATGACACTGTCGCCGTAAAACAGGGCAATACCAAATATGCCCAATATTATAAAATAGGGTAGTAGTTTAAAGCTGATATTTTTGTTTTTTATTTGGGCTATCAGGGCTATTATGCCACCCTCGCCATTGTTGTTGGCCCGCATAATAAAGTTTATGTATTTTATGGATACTACTACGGTTATTGACCAGATAATGATAGATACAATACCATTGATATTTTGTTCATTTATCGGTAGGCCTAGGCCGGCTTGGTCAAATACTGCTTTCATAGCATATAGCGGGCTAGTGCCTATATCGCCAAACACAACACCCAGTGCGCCAATTGTCAGTAATCCATAGCTTTTTTTTGTTTTTAGCATTAGCTTTAATATAACGTATTATCGATGTTAATTAAAGCTAAAATTGACATTTTGGACATATGTAACTAGAATAAACATCAAATGTATAAATATATAGCACAGTTGCAAATTCTCCTCGGCCTTAATGGGCTGTGCTTTAGCATGGTTAGAGTCACGCATAGATAATACTAGCGTTTCGCACAGCCCCAAGTAAGACTCGAACCAAGAGTCTTATTTTAATTTGAAAGGAAAATATTATGAGTATATTCGGATCTAGTACTAGAAAAGCGGTTGAAAGAGCGAAGAATAGTTATTATGTCTTAAAGTCGGGTAATTTTGGTCATATATCCAAGCCAGTCGCACAACAAATGGGCAGTCAGGCATTAAAGTTTTGCGATGTAACATTAAGAGATGGCCAACAACAACAGATAGACAAAGTTACTCAAGAACAAAGAGTTGAAGTTTTTGATGCTATCGTCAGAACTGGAGTTGATAGGGTTGAAATAGGTCATTTAGGCAACCCGGTTGACCAAGATTTTGCCCATCGACTAGTTGGTCATATTGCAGAACAGGAGAAAACAGATGAATTATATAAAAATGTTCAGTTGCAAGTATTATTTGGTAGTCAGCCAGAATTAATTGAGGCTGGTAGCCAGGTTCTTGTTGGGGCGTTTCAAGAGTTTTACCCAGATAACTGGCAAGAAGAAATGCAAAAAAGAGTTGTTGTCCATGTTTATGATAGGATCGATTGTTCACTTAGGCAGGCTAGCTCTGAAGCTTATACTATGGAACAATCAGCCGCGCGGGTAGTCGAAGCCGCCATGTTGGCCAGGGACAAGGGTATTGTAAATTTTTCAATTTCTGGTGAAGCCGCTACGACTGCATCACCTGAAGAGGCTATTCAGTTCTATCGCTATATTACTGCATGGCTAGTTAATGCTGGTGCCGATTCGGTAAATGTAAACCTAGCTAATACTTATGGCTTTTCGCCAAATGAAGTGTGGAACGCTGGCACGTTGACAATTTTTAACGAAGCAATCAAGCATGGTCTTGATGATAAAGTTACTACAAGTATACATGCTCATAATGATGTGAATAGTGCTAACGACTTTACTTGGTCGGCAATCGTGGCAGGTTTTGACAGAGTCGAATCGACTCACATAGGTATGGGTGAACGGGTTGGAAATGTCGCTTCGGTAGATGTTGTATCTAGAATTTTAGAACTGGCTAGACAGCAAAAAATTACACCTGAAATGAAAAAGTCAGCGATTTCTCGTTTGGCCGGTAGGTTTATGACACAACACACAGTTAAGTTAGATGAACAAATTGTAATAAATTTGGTTAAATGGTATGAAAGTGGTGAAATTTTAGCCAATATTTATGGTCAACATGCACGGGATAGGTGGCATAAAACTTCGCTTGGCAACCCTTCGGCTCATGACAATGGCTCTGGGCCGCATGATCAGATGATGGCTAAGGCTATCGAAGACCCTGTGAATTATCCACCATATATGAATTATGAGTGGCTATTGGCAATTAATAGTATTATGGGTCGGCCGGGCACTGGTGAGCTTGCAGTTGGTGATCCGGCCTGGGTTGATAAAGTCACCGTCGGTAACGATGCTGGTGGTGGCAAAACACAGTTAATAAAAAGCGGTCAAATAGTCAGAGCAAACCCAGAAATAGTCCAACAAGCAGAAATCAATTTTGATGACTTTAAAAGAAAGATTACTGGTAGATTATTGGAAGGTGTAGTAATAAGAGTGTAAAATGTATAATATTGTCTGTGCTGTTAAAAATATGAGTATTTAGAATAGGGTTTATCAAATAGATAAAACAGCACAGCATTTGCCACTTTAGCTCAGTTGGTAGAGCGACACATTCGTAACGTGTAGGTCAGCAGTTCGATCCTGCTAAGTGGCTCCAGCTTTGTTTGGTTTAAGCCGAGCTTATTGCTAAAATGTATATATCAAGCGGGTGTCGTATAACGGCTATTATGTATCCTTCCCAAGGATGAAACGAGAGTTCGACTCTCTCCACCCGCACCATGCCAATATTATTGATCTCGGCTATTTAGCTACATTTTATTACTCAGATAATATAGTGGACGATGTTGCAGTAGAAACTATTCAATAGTTAATAATTTTTTTATGTCCAGACTTACAGATATTATAGAAACTATCACACCGATATATGAGTCTGAAGAAGTTGTTGAGAGTAACTATTATAAAGTTAAATATATAGATAGTGCCGTGCTTAGAAAAAACAAATTATATCTGTTTGGATATACTTATAGAAATAGTATATTTATTTGTCACAATCTACCAAAACTCGTTAAAAGAGGTGTTTTGAGGCACGAAGTATATCACACAGAAGACAGACATAATTGGCTTGGTAAATACGGTCGCGAAATACGCGCCAATATTTATGTTATGTTTCATGATCCGGTTGCCTTTTTGACAGTATTTATCTATAGCTTGAACTGTGAACGCATAAAGACATATTGTAATCTCTATATTCATCCCAGAAATCTACATAATTAAATTTTAACAGTACTGTATATTTGTCTTGTATACTATTAGTGATGTTTAGCATAATGCACAAATACAAAATAGTTTATGTAAATCTTTGGTTGACCTACGGTCAAAGTTGGAGTGTTAGAACCTCATATATACTGCAATTTATTGGTAGAATGGTTAAATTAATAGTTTTGCCATTGGCTATAAGTATGATTATAACTAACTTGTCCAAACAAAATTATAGCGGTGCTTAGCGTGGGGTTGTATTTTTTGTATCATTTTCATTTTTGTTAGGTCTAATCACTACCATAGTAAGGCTTATTGGTTTAAGAGGAGAAAATACAATATATGCTCAAGAAACAGCGAGTTATTTTCAGAAATTGGTTTTGACAGACATTGAATATTTTAATTCAAATCTATCTGGTTATCTTACGTCTGCAACACGTGATTATGTCGATAGTTCAATAGCTATTGTTCGACATTTACGTAATCAATACATGACTACTATCTTGAGTATTTTATTCCCAGTATGTGTAATATTATGGTTCAATACAATTTTGGGGCTGGTTACTGTTTTTTTATGTGTTGCAATGGCAATATTTATGATTTTAGCCTCTCGTAAAATAGATTCCTATCGAAAGCGCAGTCGAGAACTTTATAAAATAAATTCAGGAAAGATATCTGACACAATATCGAACATATTAGCTATAAAATCCACCGCACAAGAAAATAATTGCATAAAACAGGTTAAGATAAATGCCACAACTGAAGCAAGAGCATTTACGCGTAGGTTTATTGTTCAGGCAAAATTTGGTGCTTATCGTGAATTTTTTACAGTGCTTACGTTTTTGATTTTGTTATCATTGACCGTGAAATTAATGAGCTCAGGGTCAATTAATATAACAACTGCGGTTTTAGTTATTACCTATACAGCCACAATATTAACTGGAATATATAGTTTGTCTGGAGATATAGACGAGCACGATGATCTTGTAGATAAAATATTGCCAGCTTTTGATATATTAAATCGACAAAACATTATTCAAGACAAACCAAACCCTATTGCTCTGAGAAATATAAAAGGTGATATTGAGTTTGATAGTGTTGATTTTGCTTACAATAAAGCTGGTGAGCAAGATGTTTTTCGTAATTTTTCACTGTCGATACCACATGGCCAAAAACTGGGCGTCGTTGGACTGAGTGGGTCTGGCAAAAGTACATTAACAAAGCTATTGCTACGTTTCAATGATGTTGATAATGGGAGAGTCTTGATCGATGGTATTGATATACGAGATGTACGTCAAACAGATCTTAGACGTAATATTGCCTATGTACCACAGGATCCAATACTGTTTCATACTAGTATTCATGACAATGTATCAGTATCCAAGCCAGATGCTAGCAATGAGCAGATAGAGCATGCTTTGAAAAGTGCCCACGCTAGCCAGTTTGTTAGTAAATTGTCCGATGGTATAGACAGC
>CAYQBK010000034.1:0-4584 GCA_964415715.1 uncultured Candidatus Saccharibacteria bacterium | reverse complement strand
TGACAATGTTTTTTCTTATGGATTCGAAGGTAGAAACTATAAAGGTGCAGTTGACCTAGATGCAGAGGTTAAAGATATTAAAGATAGGCAAGCTTTAATTAAAGTAATGGAGAGCTATAAATATGAATAAACAAAAAGGTTTCGGACTAGTACCAGTTTTATTGGTATTATTAGTATCAGTAATAGGCTTTGCCGGCTACTACGTCTGGAATGCCCAACACGAGAAAAAAGAAAATACAGTACAACAAACAGCCCAAAAACAAGTCAGCTCCAATAATACAAAACCAGTTGAAGCCCCAAAGACTGCAGACACACAAAAATATCTTGTAATCAAAGAATGGGGTGTAAAAATACCACTAACCAGTGGTATAGAGGATGCAGGATACACAACCAATCCTAATGGTCCAGCAGAAACTGAACAGTCAGTGTGGATATATAAAAAAGCATACGTTGATATTTCAAGTAGTTGCGATAAGTTAAGTAATATAACAAGATTTTCTAATCCATCTGCCAAAACAGATTGGTATGGAGATATAAGCACGCTGGGAGAAAGATATAAAAATATATCTTATAAAATCGGGAACTATTATTATGCACCAGTTGGGCCTCAGTCACCTTGTGGCGCTCCTACGGTTGGAAATGATACAAATCCTTCTATCGCCGATCAAGTTAAAACCAACCAAGAGTTTTCTGTTGCTTTGAAGAACATAGTTGTCAACTAGACCGAAGAAAATATACACTTAGTGCGCAACTATATGTGTTAAAATATAAGCATTAGCAATATTATTTATATCAGGGAATAAAAATGTCGAGAATATTATCGGAATTATTGGGTGCTACTGAACCTATGTTTAGTATTGCCATAAAACAGCTAGAGCAAGCTAGCGCCAAGCCTGGTGTTGATGTACGTTTGACGGCCGAGATAATTGGTCAGATACAGCAAAAGACTCATGAACTAGGTTTAGACCCAAAGGACACAACAGGCAAAGAGTTATACGCTGCATTACTTGAACAGTACAGAAAACACGATGCTCATATAGCCAAGGCTGTTGGCGGTAAGGATGCCGAAGACGTAAAAACATTAATGCCACTCATGAAACAGGCAGTTGAAAGTGTAAAAATGCCAAGGCGAGTTTGGGTGTTGAAAAAAAGCGTTGCCAAAGAGTTTTTGAAACGAACTCCTCCACCGACTATCATGAAGATACTGAACTACAAAAGTATCGATAGTATGTTAAAAAACGAAAATATATTTGAAATATATGGAGCACTTCGGTTCGCGGAAAATGCCGACTGGTTAAATGAATTTGATGCCCACTATGACAATATTAAGCCTAGTGATTTTGAAGAGCGTGATATTGAGTATGTGCTAATGCCGACCGATAGGTGGGCGGATATAGCAGAGAACTTCGTTCATAAAAAACGCCATAACATAACCCATGTCAAAGAAATGGGAATAATACTCATGTTACCTGTCAAAATGGAAAAAATGCCA
The DNA here is from genome assembly GCA_964415715.1 of uncultured Candidatus Saccharibacteria bacterium. Lineage (GTDB taxonomy): Bacteria > Patescibacteriota > Saccharimonadia > Saccharimonadales > CAIOMD01 > DALYDK01. The sequence continues at coordinate 3,092 of CAYQBK010000034.1, read as the reverse complement.
GGTATAACAATGACCGTTATGCCACTACTGCTGCATTACACAAATGAAATACGGCTATATAGTGCCTTTTTTAAACTTCAGCAGGTTAAGCCTGATTTTGCTCAAATAGTTATTGAAACACTTATTGCCGATCCTGATAGTGCAGCTGTTATGGCGGGGCAAAAAATACATTGGCGAGTTATCCAGCGTTATTTTGGTAAACTTGAAAGCGAATATCACCCAGAAATATTTGAACCACATGTTCAGCCAGAAGATTTGCATTGGCGCAAGGCAGAAAGCGTATTATATGAGATAGACCCAGAACTTAGCTGGTGGCGAGATTTGGACTATGTTGGCGTAATGCATCAGGGGCGACCAGTAACCATGAACCTTATGGATATTGCTGTCAGCTATAGTACAAATACTCCATATAAAGATCGGGCTATTTATCACTTCCGTGAAAGTTTGTGGAATGAAATATTTGAAAGATATATGGGCGAAAAGACGCTAGAGCAACAAGTGCTTAAACAGCTTAACAACAGTATGATAGCTCCTGAAACTATTGAAGTTAGCATGAGGGCTCATAGAGGATTTTAATGAATTATAGTATTTGTGTATCTGGAGCGGCTGCTGGTGAATCTGTTGATCACTCACACACTCTCGCTGAAAGGCTCGGCAAAGCAATAGCAAAAAGCGGCCATGTTTTGACTACTGGTGCAACCGTTGGTTTACCTTTCTATGCTGCTCAGGCCGCAAGTAAGGCCGGCGGATTGAGCATAGGCTTTTCACCGGCAACAAGCTTGCGCGAGCATGTCCACAAATATAGATTGCCAATAGGTGTATTTAACTTTATAAATTTTACAGGATTACATTATGTTGGTCGAGATGTATATTTGGTTCAAAGTAGCGATGCTGTTATTACAGTTGGAGGTCGGTTCGGCAGTTTGCATGAGTTTACTACAGCACTAGAAAGCAATATGCCGTGCGGGGTGTTGACGGGTAGTGGAGGTGTGGCTGATATGATACCAGGACTATTAGACAAGCTAAAAGCGCCAAACAAGCATCTTATCGTTATTGATGACAACCCAGAGACTTTAGTTGAGAAAATAATACAACTTTTGGATACACAGATTGGCTACATAGACACAGTTTCGCTATCCCATGAATGGTATCTAAAAAAAGACAGCACAAAAAGATCTGGCTAATTTTAATACTTTTTCTGGTAATTGCAGATAGTATGTCAACCTCCCACTTTTTGCAACACCTTGTCTCGTTTAAATTGTGCTGTGTTGAGCCTAGCGGCGTAAGCCGCTGGGCTCATTTTAGTGCTGTATGTATACGCTTTGTATTGTAATAGTGTATGGCTAAAGCAATACCTTCGTGTAGCTCGGCTATATCTTTGTACTTTTGTAGCTTACCGATTTCAGGCTTAATTGTGCCAAAGAAACGTTCCATGAAGCCGTTTTGCCATGGGCTAGCTGGTTTACTACAGGATAATGTTATTTCCATCTTTTCGCACAGCAACTGATGTTTATAACTAAGATATTCTGAGCCTCTGTCGCTATGTAGTATTGTCGGTGCTTGATGTTTGCTTAATGCATCAAGTAAAGCTGCGTGGGTTAGCTCACTACTATGGCGGGTGCCTAGTCGCCAGCCAACAACTTGTCTGGTTTTTAGATCTAGCACCACCGCTAGATAGTGCCAACTACCCTGAAACCTTAGGTATGTGAAGTCCTGTACCCAACCACCAGATTCAACCATAGCAGAGTGGCTCATGCCTTCACCAGGTTTAGCCTCATCCTTGAAGGTTGCGTATTCTTGCAAAGCATTTGGTGGCGCTTCTATCTCTGCTGCAATCTGCTTTGTTCGACTCTTTTTGGTTGGTATTTCGATAACGATACCACTAAGATTACAAATCCGCCGAGTTTTGTTTTCACTCCATTTTAGCTCTAGTGCTAATCTCTCAACTCCATAAAAACGATGTTCCTCGTGTACCTTGGTTAATTCGGCTATTGCTATGTCATCAAGCTGTTTTTGACGTATTGGCTGACGATACAAACTACTTCTGTTAACGCCAAGAATTTGTGCGAAGTGTTTACGCCATCCTGGCTCGACTTCTTCCAGAATGGCTATCTTTTTGAACGTTTGTTTTCGGCGGTAGCTCTACCTAATAGGTCGTATAACTGTTCATTTTCTTTATGTAAACGGTTGTTTTCTAAGATCAAGTTAGCATTGCCATTAACAACGCCTTCTTTAGGCTGACGATAGATTGTTTTACTGTTGACATCATATTGAGCGCTAGCTTCGCTAACGCTCATGCCGATGTCACGTATCTTTGTTATTATTTCCGACTTAATAGTCGGGTTAGTATGCTTACCTACTGACATATATTATTTCTCCATTTATTTATATTATACCGCCCCCGAGAAATGAGACAGTGTGTTGATTGTATTAGGAGGGGGACAAATGTGTTATGGTGCCAATGATGAGACATCTACGGTTCAATAATATTAGCAATCGTATTTTATTCTATTTATCTAGATAAAACGGCAGAATTATTGTTAAGTCGTTTTGATCTAGTATATATCCCAAGTGTAGGCTCGCATGTAATATATTAACTTGTATAGTTACTTCGGTGTATAATTGGCTAAATGGATGAAAAGTTTGAGCTAGTTACACCGTATAAGCCCATGGGTGATCAACCTAGAGCTATAAGGCGGCTGGTTAATGGAATAAATATTGGCCAAAAAGAACAAGTGCTATTGGGAGTTACAGGTTCGGGTAAAACATTTACTATGGCAAATGTTGTTCAGCAGGTGCAAAAACCTACCCTAGTTCTTGCCCATAACAAAACTTTAGCAGCTCAACTATATAATGAATTTAAAACATTTTTTCCGGACAATGCAGTTCATTATTTTGTTAGTTATTTTGATTATTATCAACCAGAAGCATATATTGCTAAAAGTGATACATTTATTGAAAAAGATAGTCAAATAAACGAAGAAATCGACAGACTTAGACATGCTGCAACTAGTGCGTTACTTAGCCGACGTGACGTGTTGATCGTTGCAAGTGTGTCATGTATATACGGTATTGGCAGTGTCGATGACTAT